>NZ_JBJHPC010000513.1:0-5157 GCF_045257485.1 Streptomyces sp. YS-3
GTGCGGACCGCCGGGCCGGACCGGGGCAGCCGGAAGGGCCCGGCGGTCCGCACACACCGCCGGGCCCTGGAGTGGTTTCTCAGAGGGTGAGGACGACCTTGCCGTTGGCCTGCCTCCGGCGCAGCGCGTCGAGGGCGGGCTGGGGATCGCTCCAGGAGCCGACCGCCGCGACCTCGGGCGTGAGCCGCCCCCGCGTCACCAGCCGCACCAGGGAGGCGAGGTCACGGCCGACGTCGCGCCGGGTCACCTCGTCGAAGAGGTGGAGGTAGCCGATCCGCAGTCCGGGGCGCGCATGGCCCCAGTCCAGGGGCAGCCGCAGCTCCTCGCGCACGGTGTTGCCGTAGCAGACGACCGTGCCGCCCGGCCGTACGCGGCCGAAGGCGCCGGTGAGCACCTGGCCGCCGACGCTGTCGACGAGGACGTCCACCACACCGCCGGCTGCTCCCTCCTCGTACGTCTCGACGGTGTGGGCGCCCAGCGCCCGCAGGCCCTCCGCGCGGCCCGGGGAGCCGACCTGGGCGATCACCTCGGCGCCCGCCGCGGCGGCGAGCTGCACCAGCATCCGGCCCACTCCCCCGCCCGCGCCGGTGACCAGCACGGAGCGGCCGAGCAGCGGACCGGCGTACTCGGTGGCGTACAGCGCGGTCAGTCCGGCGACCGGCAGGGCAGCGGCGGCGGGCCAGTCCAGGTCCGCCGGCACGGGGGCCAGCCGGGAGGGTGACAGGGCTATCCGCTCGGCCCAGCCGTCGCGTTCGGCGAGCGCGGTGACCCGGGTGCCGGCCGCGGGTCCGCTGCCGTCGGCGGCGGCGCGCAGGACCGTGCCGGCCACGTCCCAGCCGAGCCGGGAGCCGGGCGGGAGCTGCCCCATCAGGGCCAGCTCACCGCGGTTGACGGCGATCGCGCGCACCTCCACGAGCGCCTGGTCGGGGCGTGGTTCGGGCTCGGCGACCGAGTCGAGGCGCAGGGCGGGGTCGCCGCAGACGAGTGCCTTCACGAGGCCCCCGCCCACTTCGCTCGGGTCCATGGGGACATGAGTGCCGTTCTCCTTCGGTGAGAGGGGGTTGCTGCCGGGGATGCCGTAGGGATGCGTACGAGGTCGCGGCGGGGACGTCCGCCGGTCACCACCTCAGTCCGCCGTTGACCTCCAGGACATGGCCGTTGACGTAGTCGGAGCCGTCGTCGGCGAGGAAGAGCGCGGCGTCGGCGACCTCGTCGGCCCGTCCGGCGCGCCCGGCCGCGATCTTGCCGCGGTAGTAGTCCCAGACGGCTTCGTTGCCGGTCAGCCGGCGCCCCATCCCCTCGTCGATGAAGCCGGGGCTCAGGCAGTTCACCGTGATGGGTTTGCCCGCCAGCTCCACGGCGACGACGCGGGTGAGCATCTCGATCCCCGCCTTCGACGCCGCGTACGCCGACGAGCCCGGGGCCACCCGGGTCGCCAGCGCCGACGACAGGGTGATGACGCGGCCCCCGCCGTCGCGCACCAGGTACGGCAGCGCCGAACGCACGGAGAGGAACGTACCGTTGAGGTTGGTGGAGATGACGTCCGTCCAGTGCGCGGCGTCCAGCCGTTCGGCCGGACCGGCCCGGCTGACGCCCGCGCCGGCCACCAGGACGTCGAGGCGGCCGTACGCCTCGTAGGTGCCGCGCATCAGTGCCTCCACCGAGTCCGGGTCGCGGACGTCGACGGGGTGGTAGGCGAGGTCGCCCTCGCCCACCGGCGGCAGTTCGCGCCCCTCGTCGGGCTCGCGGGCGGCGCAGACGACGCGGCACCCTTCCTTGGCGTATGCCTGGGCGATCGCGTACCCCAGGCCTTTGGTGCCACCGGTGACGATGGCGACCTTCCCTGCGAGTCGCACGTGTGCCTCCTCGGGGATCGTGTCGACGGGCTCCGACGGTACGGAATCCCGAAGGAGGCCGGCTGAACTCCCGATGGGGGGCCGCGATGGCGCGAGTTGACGGATCCTGAACTCTCCTGGGAGAGCGGGCCGGGCCCCGGGGATAGTCTCGCTGAACGACGGGGCCGCCGGTTGCGGGCGGTCTCGCCCATCCGGGAGAACTAACGAGAGGTCGTCATGGAATTCTCGGTGCTCGGTTCGCTGCGCGTGCGGGAAAACGGTCAGGATTACGCCCCCACGGCGCCCAAGCAGCGTCAGCTCCTCGCACTGCTCGTCTTCAACGCCAATCAGGTCGTCACGGTCGGCACGTGTATCGAAGAGCTATGGGGAGAAAGCCCTCCGGATACCGGGCTTTCCACACTCCAGTCGTACGTCCTCCAGCTCAGGCGCATCCTGAAGCGCGTGCCCCGTATCGGCAGCCTCAAGGCGGCGCGTGAATTGCTGCAGACCCGGGACGGCGGATATCTGCTCACCGTGCACCCCGGCGGACTCGACGTGGAGCGCTTTCACGAACTGGTACGAGAGGGCCGGTCCGAACTCGGCAGGAACGACGCCATGGCCTCCGAACTGCTTTCCGCGGCGCTGGGTTTGTGGCAGGGATCGGCGCTCTCCGATGTTCAGGCCGGACCTGTATTGCGTATTCATCTGGCGGGTCTGGAGGAAACACGGATAAGCGTCCAGGAACAGCGTATCGACGCGGATCTCCGACTCGGCAGGCACCATGATCTTCTCGGCGAACTGAGCGCACTGTGCGCGCTGTATCCGACGCACGAGAACCTGCACGCGCAGTTCATGCTGGCGCTGAGCCGTTCCGGGCGGCGCACCCAGGCGCTGGAGGTCGTCCAGCGCCTGCGCAGGATGCTCGGCGACGAGCTGGGGCTCGAACCGTCCCCCCGGATGAACCGCCTCCATCAGGCGGTGCTGGCCTGCGACCCGGTGATCGACGCCCCCGTCGAGACCGTCCCGTTGCTCTCGCTCGATCTGCTGGCCCACAGCGGAGCCCGCTCGGCCTGACTCGACACTGGCACGGCCCGACCGGAATCAGGACACCGGACCAGCCCGCCGGAAGCGCCCGGCCGCGAAGACCATGTGGTCTTCGCGGCCGGGCGTTTTGGCGTCCGCGCCGGGGTGTCACCCTTCACGGGTACGGCCCTGGGCCGCGCGCCGCGGCCGACCGCCGGTAGCGGGCGTACCACCCCACCGACCCTGTTTTCATGGGGCGTCCTATGTGGCCGGACCACACCTCCCCCGCGCGCAACCACCGCTGTCACACCGCCCTCACCAGGGCGTGCGCCGAGCGGGAGGGGCCGGCCGACCGGTCCTTTACCGGGCCGTGCCGTTTCCCGTGGTGTCCGCCACCACCACGGAACGCCACGTGTGACATGTGTCTCCGGCAGGAAGCGAAGGCCACGGGATTGGAAGCGGTGGGAGGGGGGTCACGCCCCGTTCAGGAGTGGTCGGAGGGTGTCCCCTCACCCTTGGCACGCGAGCGCGCCAAGAGCATCGTTGGAGCCGGAATCAAGTGGTTCGCCGCACCGCGCGGACCTTCCTCCCACTCATTCCAAGGTCCACGGGGGACTCGATGAATGCCGCTGCCCAGACACTGGAGAACTGTCCGCCGGACGACGGCTGGCACCAACGCGCCGCACCCGCTGGCTGGGACGAGCGGGTGCTCACCGAGGTGAGCACCGTGCTCTTCGCCTCCCTGCGCCGCAGCGACCAACGGCTGCGGGGCCTCGCGTATCTGCGCGGCCTCCTCGGGGCGCAGGGACGCCGCTCCATCCGCAACATGGCGGCGCTGCTGGGTGGTTCGGCCACCGAGCAGAGCCTGCACCACTTCGTGAGCGACTCGACCTGGGACTGGGTCCCGGTGCGGCGCTCCCTGGCCCGTCACATCACCCGCCTGGACCCGCCGTTGGCGTATGTGGTGCGGCCCATGGTCATCCCGAAGACCGGGGAGAACTCCGTCGGGGTGGACCGCCAGTTCGTCTCCGAGCTGGGCCAGCTCGTCAACGCCCAGCAGGCGGTGGGGGTGTGGTCCGCCAACGAGCGCATGAGTGTGCCCCTCAACTGGCGGCTGCACCTGTCGTCCTCCTGGCTCGACGACCGTATCCGGCGCCGCCAGGCGTCCATCCCCGACGACCTGGGCGACCGCACCCCGGGCGACTGGGCGGTGGAGGCGGCCGTGGAGACGGCGAGCGACTGGGGGCTGCCGCGGCGCCCGGTCGTACTGGACGCCCGGCACATGGACCTGGCCTCCACCGTCGCCGCGTTCCGGGCCGCGGGCGTGCCCTTCCTCGCCCGGGTCGGCGGAGCGGTCCGGCTCACCGTGACCGACCCGGCGCCGCACGGGCGCGCCCCGGAACTCCGGCAGGCCGTGCAGATCATGACGGCCGCCCGGGACCGGATGCGCCCGGCGCCGCTGCCGGGACGCGACCTCGGCAGCGGGCGGCCGATGCACCTCACCACCAAGATCCGCGTCCGCCCCTCCCCGGCCGTACAGCAGTTGGCGGGACCCGGGGAGCTGGTCCTCCTGGGCGTGGCGGAGGGCGGCCGGCAGGGGCCCGTGGAGTTGTGGCTCACCGATATGACGGAGACGCGGCTGCCCACCCTGATGCGGCTGACCCGGCTCGTCCGGCGCGCCGACCACGACTTCCGCGAGACCACCGACCGCCTGGGCATCCGGGACTTCACCGGCCGCTCGTACGCGGGCTGGCACCGCCATGTGACGCTGGCGTCGGCGGCGCACGCGGTGTCGGTGCTGGACGGGGACGGGCAGGGGCCGAGGAAGGCGGCGCGAGGGCGTCAGGACTGACCGGCCGTCGGCCGTGGCGTGACCAACCTCAGTGGCGCAGCAGGGCACACGCGAAGTCCTCCTGGGCCTTGCGCAGTTGGACCAGGAGTGCCGGCTTGAGAGTCTTGCTGGTCTGGGTGGTGATCGAGAAGGTGAGGGACTTCCTGCCGTCCGGTGTCGCGGCGGCCAGTTGGGTGTATCCGGCGGTGTTGCCGGTGTGGCCGTAGAGCACACCGCAGCGGGTGGCGTAGCGGAAGAGGGCCAGCCCGGCCGAGTTGACGCCCGGGCCCGCCGGTTCGGAGGCGGCGCCGGGCAGGAACGTCAGCTGCTCCTTTCGGGTGTGCGGGGAGAAGAGGCGGCCTCCGGCGTAGCCCCGGATGAACCGGCCCAGGTCCTTCGGGGTCGAGACGACGGCGCCGGACGCCCAGACGCCCGAGGTGTCGAAGAGTTCGGTGACGTCCTCGGGCG
>NZ_JBJHPC010000514.1:0-5157 GCF_045257485.1 Streptomyces sp. YS-3
GGGCAGGGGCGCACCCGCGTCCCCCTGGCCGCCGTCCTGGCCGCCAACACCATCTCCACGGCCGGGAGTTCGCTGACCCTGATCGGTGTTCCCTGGTTCGTCCTGGAGACCACCGGGAGCGCGGGGCGGGCCGGTGTGGTGGCCTTCTGCGCCACCCTGCCGATCGTGGTGGCCGCGCTGGTCGGGGGGCCGGTCATCGACCGGCTGGGGCGGCGGCGGGTGAGCGTCGGCTCCGACCTCGTCTGCGCGCTCGCCGTCGGCGCCGTCCCGCTGCTCTATTTCGCGGGCGCGCTCCCCTTCTGGCTGCTGTGCGCGCTGATGGCCGTGGAAGGACTGGCCGCCACCCCCGGCCGCACCGCCCGGTACGTCCTGGTGCCCGACCTCGCCGAGCGCGCCGGGACCACCCTGACCCGCGCGGCCAGCCTCTTCGACGCCGTACAGCGCGGCGCCAGAATGGCGGGCGCGGCCCTCGCCGGGCTGCTGATCGCCCTGGTCGGCGCCGAGTCCGTCCTGCTCCTGGACGCGGCGACGTTCGGCACCTCCGCGCTCCTGGTCGCCCTCGGCATCCGCGGCATCCGCGCGGCCGAGCCGGTACGGAACGCGGCGCCGGTCTCCCTCACCACCTACCGCACCGAACTGCGCGAGACGTACAGCTACTTGCTGCGCGCCCGGCTGCTGCTCGCGGTCAGCGTGATGGTCATGGTCACCAACGGCCTCGACCAGGGCTGGAACGCGGTCCTGCTGCCCGTGCACGCCGAACGCGAACTGGGCGGCTCCACCCAACTCGGCCTGGTCACCGCCGCGTTCGGCGCGGGCGGACTGCTGGGCGCGCTGCTGTACGGCGCGGTGGGCCACCGGTTCCCCCGGCGCGCGGTGTTCACCACCGCCTTCGTCCTGGCGGGCGCGCCCCGCTTCGTGGTGGCCGCGCTGACCGGCTCGGCGCTGCCCCTCGCGGTCACGATGGCGCTCGGCGGCCTCGCGGGCGGCATGCTCAACCCGATCCTGACGACGGTGACGTACGAACGCGTCCCCCAGGAGCTGCGCAGCCGCGTCTCCGGCGCCCTGACGGCCGGCTGCGAGCTGGCGATGCCGGTGGGCGGCCTGGGCGCCGGCCTGCTGGTGGACGGCGCCGGGGCGCGGGGGGCGCTGCTGGTGGTGGGCGCGGTATATCTGGCGACGACGCTGAGCCCGCTGGTGTTCCCGGCGTGGCGGCAGATGGACGACCGACTCCCGCGCCCCGGCGCCGAGTCGAAGCCGGAACCGGCGGTCGCGGCGCGCTGAGCACGATGCCGGGCCGGGCGGGCCGGGCCTCTAGCAGCTGGGTACGTCCCCGCCCTTGTCCAGCGCCTTCAGCGCGGACACCGCCCCCGACAGCGTGGTGACCGGGATCAGCCGCAGACCGTGCGGCAGCTCGGCGCGCGCGTCGGAGCACTCGTCCTTCGGTACGAGGAAGACGCTCGCCCCGTCCCTTCGCGCGGCCCGCGTCTTGAGCGAGACGCCGCCGACCGCGCCGACACTGCCGTCCGCGTCGATCGTGCCCGTACCGGCGATCGTACGGCCGCCGGTGAGGTCGCCGCCGGAGCCGTTGCCGTGGAGCTTGTCGACGATGCCGAGGGAGAAGAGCAGCCCGGCGCTGGGGCCGCCGACGTCGGCCAGGTTGAGGGTGACCTTGACCTGCTTCGGACCGAGGTGGAGGTAGTTCAGCGCGGCGGCGGTGGCGCTGTCCTGCGACTCCTTCATCTCGGCCTGGTTGTGCTCGCTGATCTCCTCGTCGCTGCCGCCGCTCGGGTAGACCGAGTTGCGGGGCATGACGGCCTGGTCGGTGCGGAACCAGGCCCGGACGACGTCGGAGATCCCCACGCTGGCGGAGGGTCCGGTCGCCACGATGGTCACCATCCGCAGCTGCCCGGTGGTGGGCCGGGCGGGCCTGCCCTCGATGGTGATCACCGGCTTGCCCTTGTCGTCCCCGAGCACGTTCGCGGTCGGCCCCGGCTCGGCCACCGAGAACGGCAGCGGCGCGAAGCCGACGACGGCGAGCAGCGCGACGACGGGGGCGGAGCCGATGGCGAGGTTACGGAGGCGTGAGTGACGGGGATGCACGGACCCAATGTATCGGGGCGCACGGGACGCCCGGCGGGGGCTGGGCCCGGACACCTGCACGGGGACGGGACCGGACACCGCCGGGGCTCGGCCCGGACAGGGCACGGGGGCAGGGACCGGACACCGCACGGGGCTCGGCCCGGACACCGCACGGGGGCAGGGCCCGGACAGGGCACGGGGCAGGGCAGGGCCGGACACCGCCAGGGCATGGCCCGGGCACCGCCGAGGGCGGGCGCCGGGCTCCAGCTCCGCGTTACGGGGCGCCGGGGATCACCGCAGCGCGTCCGCCACCTCCCTGGCCGCGTCCACCACCCTCGGTCCGACCCGTTCCGGTACCGCGTCCGCGAGCATCACCACGCCCACGCTCCCCTCTATCCCCGTGATCCCGACCAGCGGCGCGGCGGCGCCGCTCGCCCCGGCCTCCAGTTCGCCGTGGGTGAGGGTGAAGCCGGGGTCGACGAGTCCGCCGGCCTGGCGGGCGGAGAGGATGGCGCGGCCGGCGGCGCCCCGGTCGAGCGGGTGGCGGAACCCGGCCCGGTAGGCCACGTGGTAGTCGGTCCAGGTCGGCTCGACGACCGCGACGGCGAGCGCGTCGGCCCCGTCGACCAGGGTGAGGTGCGCGGTCGCGCCGATGTCCTCGGCGAGCGAGCGCAGGGCGGGCAGGGCGGCCTCCCGTACGAGGGGATGGACCTGCCGGCCCAGGCGCAGCACCCCGAGGCCGACCCGGGCGCGACCGCCCAGATCACGCCGTACGAGAGCGTGCTGTTCCAGTGTGGCGAGCAGACGGTAGACCACCGTCCGGTTGACGCCGAGTTTGTTGGACAACTCGGTGACGGTCAGGCCGTGGTCGGTGTCGGCGAGCAGCTTGAGGACACGCAGTCCCCGGTCGAGCGTCTGGGAGGTCTCCGCGGTCACGACGCCCACTCCTTACGGTGAGTCGCGGCGGCTCCCCACAGGATCGCGGCACCGGTCCCATCGGCGACGCGCACAGAGGCCGCCGGCAGGCCATGGCACCGGCTGCGCTCCGCGGCGGCGCTGCCACGGGGCGTTTTGCATGGCCGGGACAGTAGCGACCGGTCCCGCTCAGCGGAAGCCCTCGTCCAGAATCCGGGCGCGCACGGTGACGACCCGTGGTTTTCCTCCTGATTCGGGACCCGGTCCCGGGCCGCCGGGACCCCTGACCGGGCCCCGGCGCCGCAGCCGGCTTCCGCCGCCCCGCTACTCCCCGGACGGACGCTCCACGCCGGTCACTTCATCCGCGTGGCCCACTCCTGCACCTTCTTGATCCGCTCACGGATCTGCCCGGCCGTGGCCTCCGCGCTCGGCGGCCCGCCGCACACCCGCCGCAGCTCGGTGTGGATGACGCCGTGCGGCTTGCCGCTCTGGTGGACGTACGCGCCCACCATGGTGTTCAACTGCTTGCGCAGTTCCAGCAGTTCCTTGTGGGAGACGACGGGCCGCCGCTCGGCGGGCATCTCCAGGAGGTCGGCCTGGTCTGCGGGCTTCTGCCGGCTGTGGGCGATCTGCCGGGCCTGCCGCTTCTGGAGCAGCAGCTGCACCTGGTCGGGTTCGAGGAGCCCGGGAATCCCGAGGTAGTCCTGCTCCTCCTCGCTGCCCGGGTGGGCCTGCATACCGAACTCGGCCCCGTCGTAGAGCACCCGGTCGAAGACGGCGTCCGACTCCAGGGCCTCGAAGGGGAGCATGTCCTGATCGCCGGTGTCCTCGTCCTGCTGCTTCTCGGCCTCGGCGAGGAGCTTGTCCTCCTCGGCGTACGGGTCCTCCTCCCCCTCCTTCTTCGGCTTGTCGAGCACATGGTCGCGCTCGACCTCCATCTCGGAGGCGAAGCCCAGCAGGGTGGGGATGGTCGGCACGAAGACGGAGGCGGTCTCGCCGCGCCGCCGCGACCGTACGAAACGGCCGACGGCCTGGGCGAAGAAGAGGGGCGTGGAGATCGTGGTGGCGTACACGCCGACCGCGAGCCGGGGCACGTCGACGCCCTCGGAGACCATCCGGACGGCGACCATCCACCGGTCGTCGCTGTGGCTGAACTCGTCGATCTTCTTCGAGGCGCCGTTGTCGTCGGAGAGGACGACGGTGGCCCTGTGGCCCGTGATGTCCCGGATGAGCTTGGCGTAGGCGCGGGCGGAGTCCTGGTCGGAGGCGATGACGAGGGCGCCGGCGTCCGGGATGCCCTTGCGGACCTCGGTGAGCCGCTGGTCGGCGGCGCGCAGCACGTTCGGCATCCAGTCGCCGCGCGGGTCGAGGGCGGTACGCCAGGCCTGCGAGATGGCGTCCTTGGTGAGCGGCTCGCCGAGCCGCGCCTCGATCTCGTCACCGGCCTTGGTGCGCCAGCGCATGTTGCCGCTGTAGGAGAGGAAGATGACCGGCCGGACGACACCGTCGCCGAGGGCGTTGCCGTACCCGTAGGTGTAGTCGGCGGAGGACCGCCGGATGCCGTCGTTGCCCTCCTCGTACGTGACGAAGGGGATCGGATTGGTGTCGGACCGGAAGGGGGTGCCGGTCAGGGCGAGCCGCCGGGTGGCGGGATCGAAGGCTTCGAGGCAGGCCTCACCCCAGGACTTGGAGTCACCGGCGTGGTGGATCTCGTCCAGGATGACGAGGGTCTTGCGCTGCTCGCAGCGGTTGCGGTGGAGCATGGGGCGCACGCCCACACCGGCGTACGTGACGGCGACCCCGTGGTAGTCCTTGCTCAGCGGCCCCGCGCTGTAGTCGGGGTCCAGCCGGATGCCGATCCGCGCGGCGGCCTCCGCCCACTGCTTCTTCAGGTGCTCGGTCGGTGCGACGACGGTGATCTGCTGCACGACATGGTGGTGCAGCAGCCACGACGCGAGCGTCAGCGCGAACGTCGTCTTGCCGGCGCCGGGCGTGGCGACGGCGAGGAAGTCACGCGGCTGCTCCTGGACGTACTTCTCCAGCGCCCCCTGCTGCCAGGCACGCAGCTTGTTGGCCGTACCCCAGGGGGCACGTCCGGGAAAGGCGGGCGAGAGGTGGTGGGAGGCGGTAGTAGTCACGGTCTCCGGTTCGCACGATCGGGGG
>NZ_JBJHPC010000515.1:0-5155 GCF_045257485.1 Streptomyces sp. YS-3
CAGGACACCCGGCCCGCCGACCCCGACCAGGGCCTGGGCGCCGCCGAACTGGCCGCCAAGTACGGCCTGACGGTGAGCGGCGCCCGGCCGACGCTGAAGGAGTACGTCCACCAGCTCTGGGAGCGCCGCCACTTCATCTCGGCGTTCGCCACCGCCAAGCTCACCGCGCAGTACAGCGAGGCGAAGCTCGGCCAGATCTGGCAGTTGATGACCCCGCTGCTCAACGCGACGGTCTACTACTTCATCTTCGGCATCCTGATGGGCACCAAGCAGGGCGTCCCGGACTACATCCCGTTCCTGGTCACCGGTGTCTTCGTGTGGACGTTCACCGCCAACTCGATCATGTCGGGCACGCGCGCGATCACCGGCAACATGGGGCTGGTGCGCGCCCTGCACTTCCCGCGCGCGTCCCTGCCCATCGCGCTCGCGCTCCAGCAGCTCCAGCAACTGCTGTTCTCCATCGCCGCGCTCGCCATGATCCTTCTCGCCGTCGGTGTCTACCCGGCCCTCTCCTGGCTGATCGCCGTGCCCGCGCTGATCCTTCAGGCGATGTTCAACACCGGCCTCTCGCTCGCCATGGCCCGGGTCGCCAGCAAGACCCCGGACGTGTCGCAGCTGATGCCGTTCGTCCTGCGCACCTGGATGTACGTCTCGGGCGTCATGTGGAGCCTGCCGCAGCTGATGACCCGCAGCTCGCTGCCGCACGGCCTGGTGAAGGTCCTCCAGTACAACCCGGCGGCCGTCTACATCGACCTGATGCGCTTCGCCCTGATCCACAGCTTCAAGGCGAAGCAGCTCCCGGCGCACGTGTGGGCCGTCGCGGGCGGCTGGGCGCTCCTCGCCCTGGTCGCCGGGTTCATCTACTTCTGGAAGGCAGAGGAGAAGTACGGCCGTGGCTGACAGCACTCCCGCCGTGACCGGCGCCCCCGCCGCGCTCGGCGCTCCCACCGTGATCGCCGACGACGTCCACATCGTCTACAAGGTGAACGGCGGCTCCACCAAGGGAAGGGGCAGCGCGACCTCCGCGCTCAGCCGGATCGCCTCCCGAAGGACCGTCCCGGGCATCCGCGAGGTGCACGCCGTCAAGGGCGTCAGCTTCGTCGCCCGCAAGGGTGAGGCGATCGGTCTGATCGGCTCCAACGGCTCGGGCAAGTCGACCCTCCTGAAGGCCGTCGCGGGCCTGCTCCCGACCGCGCGGGGCCGGATCTTCACCCAGGGCCAGCCCTCCCTGCTCGGCGTCAACGCGGCGCTGATGAACGACCTCACCGGGGAGCGCAACGTCACCCTCGGCGGTCTCGCCATGGGCATGTCCCGCGAAGAGGTCCGGGACCGCTACGACGACATCGTCGAGTTCTCCGGGATCAACGAGAAGGGCGACTTCATCTCGCTCCCGATGCGCACCTACTCCTCCGGCATGGGCGCCCGTCTGCGGTTCTCCATCGCCGCCGCCAAGTCCCACGACGTCCTGCTGATCGACGAGGCGCTCTCCACCGGTGACGCCCGCTTCCAGCGGCGCAGCCAGGAGCGGATCGAGGAGCTGCGCGCCGAGGCGGGCACGGTCTTCCTGGTCAGCCACAGCAACGGCACCATCAAGCAGACCTGCGACCGGGCCATCTGGCTGGAGTCGGGCGTCCTGCGGATGGACGGTCCGGCCGACGAGGTCGTCGCGGCGTACGAGGAGCACACCGGGAAAAAATAAGCACAACCGGAAAAAATAGGGTCACACCGATACGAATAAATATCCCAAACCGGACTAAACTCCTGGGCGATGACGACCCAGCAGCTGCCTGTCCCCGCCCCTTCCCTCGCCCGCGGCCCGGGCGAGGCGGACCGCCGCATCCGGTACGCCGCCCTCGCCGCCACCTGGCTCGCCACGCGCGCGCTGATGCTCTTCCTCCTCGTCGACGACTCCCTCGGCGTCGGCGGGGTGAGCGGCGAGGTGTACGTCCTGTACCGCCAGTGGTACGGGCAGCTGACCGCCGGCCACTTCCCGTACGGCGACCCCACCTGGCAGTACCCGCCGGGCGCGGGAGCGGTCATCCTCGCGCCCGCGCTGCTGCCGTTCCTCACCTTCTTCCAGGCGTTCGTGGCCCTCACCCTGGCCGCCGACGCGCTGATCGCCGTCGCACTCGTACGAGCCGGGTCACGGCCCGGCGGCAGCGCGGCGGGGGCCTGGACGTGGGTGGGCGGCCTGCCGCTGCTGCTCCACCTTCCTTACGGACGCTACGACGTCCTGGTCACCGCCCCGGCCGTGGCCGCCCTGCTCTGCGTACGGCGCAGACCGCGCCTGGGCGGGGCGCTCGCCGGGGTCGGCGCGCTGGTCAAGGTGTGGCCCGCGCTGACCCTGATCGGCACCCCGCGCGGTCGCGCCACGCGCGCGTCATGGACGGCGGCGCTCGGCGCGGCCACCGCCCTGCTCGCCGTCCTCGCCCTCGGCTTCAGCCACACCCTGGACTTCCTGCGCCAGCAGGGCAGCCGGGGCGTGCAGATCGAGTCCCTCGGCGGCACCGGCCTCCAGCTCGCCCACCTCCTCGCGCACTGGCCGGGCCGGGTCGTCTACCGGTACGGCGCCATGGAGTTCACCGGCCCGTACGTCCCCTCCGTGGCCCGGCTCGCCCTCGCCCTGACCGTGCTCGCCTTCTGCTGGCTGCTGCTGTGGCGGCTCCGGGCGCGCCGCTGGACGGCGGCCACCCCGGCGGACGCGGCGCTGTGCGCGGTCCTGCTCTTCACCGTGACCAGCCGGGTGATCAGCCCGCAGTACCTGGTCTGGCTGCTCGGTCTGGCCGCCGTGTGCCTGGCCTCCCGGCAGACCAGCCAGCGGCCCGTCGCGCTCCTGATGCTGCCCGCCGCCGCCCTGAGCGCCCTCGCCTTCCCGACCCTGTACGACCAGGTCATGGCCGGGACCACGGTCGGCACCTCGCTGATGGTCCTGCGCAACGCGCTGCTGCTCGGCGCCGCGCTGCTCTCGTGCCGCAGGCTGTGGACCGCGACGACCGCGGGGCCCGTTGTCAGTGGGCCGCGATAGTCTCCTTCCCATCGGCACGAAGGCCTCGGCCACACCGCAAGAGGCCCTGGGGGAAGGGGGATCGAGGTGCCAGGCACCCTTTTTCCGCCGCTGCGCGCGGACGACCCGCGCCAGGTCTCCGGCTATGTCCTGGAAGCCCGCATAGGCGAGGGCGGCATGGGCACGGCCTACCTCTCCCGCACCCGGGGCAGCCAGCCGGTGGCCCTGAAACTGATCCGCAGGGAGTACGCGGAGAACGAGGAGTTCCGCCGCCGCTTCGCACGCGAGGTCGAAGCCGCCCAGCGGGTGTACGGGGCGCATGTCGCCCCCGTCCTGGACCACTCGGCGCAGGGCCCCCGCCCCTGGCTCGCCACCCGCTACATCCCGGGCGTCCCGCTGGACGACGCCCTTGAGGAGCACGGACCGCTGCCTCCCGGAGCCGTGCTGCACCTGCTCGCCTGCGCGGCCCGCGCGCTGGACTCCGTGCACCACGCCGGGGTGATCCACCGCGATGTGAAGCCCGGCAACCTGCTGCTCGCCGCCGACGGGCCGTGGCTGCTCGACTTCGGCATAGCCAGGGCCGCCGGGGCGGTCCGGCTCACCACCACCGGACGGCTGGTGGGCACCCCGAAGTACATGTCGCCCGAGCACGCCCTCGGACGCGAACTCACCCCCGCGGCCGACGTGTTCGCCCTCGGGCTGCTCGCCGGCCTCGCCGCCACGGGGCAGCATCCCTACGGAAGGGGCAGCGCCCTCGCCGTCGCCGCGCGCATCGCGGGCACCGACCGCGAGCCGCCCGACCTCGCTCCGTACCCCGAGCCGCTGCGCGGGGTGCTGCGGCTCTGTCTGGCCGCCCGGCCCGAAGAGCGGCCCGGCGCGGCCGAGTTGGCGTCGCTGTGCCGTCGGCTGTCCGGCCGCGGACCGCTGGACTTCGCGGACTGGCTGCCCGCGCCGCACCTGGCCGCGATCGCCGCGACCGAGGCGGCGGCCCGGCTGCGGATCGCGCTGCCGGACGCGCCGACGGTCCCGGCGGTGCCCCCGACCGCGCCGCTCACCGTGCGCGACGCCGACGCGGCCGAATTCATCCGGCGGGTGCGGGGGACCAGGCGTTCGGGAGCTGAGTAGTACCGGCGGCTGCCGCGCGCGTAGGCTCTGCGCCCGCAGCAGCAGTTGACGGCACGTCGGGTGCCGCGACCGGGGGAGGAACCATCAGCAGATCCGGTGAAACACTCAGGCCACTGGGACCCGAGGACCCGCGCGAGACCGCCGGCTACCAGCTCCTCGCCCGTATCGGCGAAGGCGGCATGGGCACGGTCTACCTTTCGCACACCCGCGGCGGACAGCCCGTCGCGCTCAAGGTGATCCGCAGGGAGTACGGCCAGGACGCCGACTTCCGGCGCCGCTTCGAGCAGGAGGTGCAGGCCGCCCGCCGGGTGCAGGGCTACCACATCGTTCCGGTGGTGGACCACGACACCAGCGGCGCCCAGCCCTGGCTCGCCACCCAGTACGTGCCGGGCCTCTCCCTGCACGACGCGCTGACCTCGTTCGGCCCGCTCCCCCTGGCGGCCGTCTTCCAGCTCGTCGGCTGTGCGGCCCAGGCACTGACCGCCGTCCACGCCGCGGGGGTGATCCACCGCGATCTGAAGCCCAGCAACGTCCTGATCGGCTCCGGCGGCCCCTATGTGATCGACTTCGGTATCGCGCGCGCCGCCGACGCCACCCAGCTCACCGCGAGCGGCGGCATGATCGGCACGCCGCAGTACATGTCGCCCGAGCACGCGCTGGGCGAGCCCCTCACGCCCGCAACCGACGTGTTCTCGCTCGGTCTGATCGCGGCGGTCGCGGCCACCGGACGCCACCCGTACGGCGACGGTGGCGCCATCACCGTGGCGGCGCAGATCGCCAACTCCGCGCACCGGCCGCCGGACCTGAGCGGCTACCCGGCGGAGCTGCGCCCCCTGCTGGAGTGCACGCTGACCGCCGATCCGGCGCAGCGCATCACCCCGGCCGACCTCGCCCCGCTCTGCGAGCAGGCGTCGGGGCGCGCCCTGCGCGACTTCGAGGGGTGGCTGCCCCCGGCGGTGGCGGCGGAGATCGCCCGCAGCGAGCAGGCCGCCGCGACGCCGCCGAAGCCCACCCCCGCGCAGCCCC
>NZ_JBJHPC010000516.1:0-5146 GCF_045257485.1 Streptomyces sp. YS-3
GAGTCCGACGGCCCGGCCGGCCAGGACTTCCCGCCGCCGCCCGCCTCCGCGCCCCCGGCCCCGGAGACCGATCCGTACGCCGGCACCCCGTACGCCGAGGTGCCGCAGCAGCAGTCCTACGGGCAGTGGGAGGAGCCGGCGTACACCAACGCCGAGTACCCCCAGCAGCAGTACGACCCGTACCAGCAGCAGTACCAGCAGTACGACCTGTACCAACAGCAGCAGTACCCGCCGCAGGAGCCCGTGTACGACCCCTACGGCTATGGCTACGGCGGGGAGCAGGCCCCGGGCCAGGAACAGGGCGACGGCGGCCCCACCGCCGGCCGGGGCCCTGACGGCCGGGGCCACGACACCGAGCAGCCGCACCGCCCCGACGGGAGCCACCAGTGAACCGCAGCACCCTCTCCCTGATCGCGGCGGCCGTCGCCCTCGCCGCCGTCACGGGTTTCGCGGCCGTCACCGCCCCGGGCGGCGACTCGGCGACGGCGGACGCGAAGGGCCCGGCACGGCTGCCCGTCGAGCGCTCCAGTCTGCTCTGCCCGGCGCCCAGCCTCTCCGACCTGGCGGAGACCACGTACACCACGTACACCCCCAAGGGCGGCGACGCGGGCGCCAAGGCGGGCACGGCCGGTGGTGCCGTGCTGAAGCCCGCCGTCACCCCGCTCACCGACGGCACGCCCGCCAAGCCCCCCGCCAAGGCGGACAAGGACAAGAAGGGCAAGAAGGGGAAGACCCCCGAGAAGCCCGACCCCGGCAAGGCGGTCGTCACCCTCAAGGAGCCCGGCAGGCCCGCGTCGGCCACGGCGGACGGCTCCGACGCCCCCGCGCTCGCCGGGTCCGCCGACGGCCCGCTCGCGCCGGGGTGGGCGGCGCAGCAGACCACGGTGGTCTCGGCGGGCGACACGCGCGCGGTGCTCGGCACCCGCTGCACCGAGCCCGACACCGACTTCTGGTTCCCCGGCGCCTCCACCGCCAAGACCCGTCAGGACTACGTCCATCTGACCAACCCGGACGACGGCGCGGCGGTCGTCGACCTTGAGCTGTTCGGCAAGGACGGCCCCATCAAGTCGGAGGTGGGGGAGGGGATCACGGTCCCCGCGAAATCCAGCGTCCCTGTTCTGTTGTCAACATTGACCTCGGCGGCGGCCGATGACCTGACCGTGCATGTGACGACCCGGTCCGGGCGGGTCGGCGCGGTCGTGCAGGCATCGGACGCGAAGGCGGGCGCGGACTGGCTGCCCGCGTCGGCCGACCCGGCGGCGAGCCAGGTCCTCCCGGGCATCCCGGGCGACGCCACCGACGTACGCCTGGTGGTGTACGCCAAGGGCGCCGACGACGCCGATCTCAAGGTGCGGCTGGCCGGTGCGAGCGGCAGCTTCTCCCCTGCTGGTCTGGACACCGTCCACGTGAAATCGGGGATGACGGCGTCCTTCGATTTGAAGAACGTGACGAGGGGTGAGGTGGGTTCCCTGTTCCTCACCCCGTCTTCGGATGGCGCGAAAACGCCCATCGCGGCGGCGCTGCGAGTCGTGCGCGGCACGGGCGACAAGCAGGAGACCGCATACATTCCGGCCACCGCGCCGGTCGGCGACCGGTCCACGGTCACCGACAACCGGGGCAAGGGCTCCACGCTGTCCCTCACCGCGCCGACCGCCGCCGCCACGGTCAAGGTCACCGCGTCCCCCGGCACCGAGGGCGGCGAGCCGCAGACCAAGACGTACACCGTGAAGCCCGGCACCACGCTGGCGGTGGAGCCGCCCGTCCCGTCCGGGCTCAAGGGCTCGTACGCGCTCACCGTGGAGACCCAGCCGGGCAGCGGCCCCGCCTACGCCTCCCGCACCCTGGCGCTGCCGCAGGACGGCATCCCGATGTTCACGGTCCAGACGCTCCCCGACGACAAGGGAACGGTGGCCGTCCCGGCGGCGAAGCAGGATCTGGCGGTCCTGGACGACTGAACCGGCCCGGATCCCGCGCGCGGGCAGACCGATCGGGTCCGGTTCAGTCCGATCCGGTCCAGTCCGGTTCAGTCCTGTCCGTAGCGCGGATCGACCGACTCCGGTGCGAGGCCGAGGAGTTCGGCGACCTGCTCGACCACGACCTCGTGGACGAGCAGGGCCCGCTCGTCGCGGCTCTTGGTGCGGATCTCGACGGGCCGCCGGTAGACGACGATCCGCGCGGGCGATCCCTTGGAGGCGGGCAGCGCGCGCCCCAGCGGCACGGCCTCGTCGCTCCACCCGTCCTCGTCGGACTCGGGCAGCGGCACATCGGAGACCAGGAAGTCGACGTCGGCCAGCTGCGGCCAGCGCCGCTCCAGCCGCTCCACCGAGTCCCGCACCAGATCGCGGAAGCTCTCCGCGCGGCTCGCCGAGAGCGGCACCTGCGGCGGGGCCACCGGGCCGCGCATGCCCCTGCCGTGCCGGTCACGGCGGCGGGGCCGCGGGCCGGGCGGTACGGAGTCGGGTCCGGCGCCGGTGCCGGAACGGGAAGTGTCCATCACTGACGCAGCGTAGCCCTCCGGGGCGCCGCGCGATCGCGGCGGCGGCGCCTTCCACGGCATGTCGTGGGTTGACCGTTTGCTTCTCGCTTGAGAGCGATTACCGGCCCATACGGGACAGTGGATTTCACATCGTTTGACCGGAAGATTCTCAAGTACGGAACGTGAATGGCCCCGTCACGCACCGTGCGGCCCTCTTCCCGCGCAGGTCAGCGCAGTTGCTCAGCAGGCCGCTGTGCCGGAGCTCACACCGCGACACGGTGGAGTGACCCGGTGGAGAGTCGTCGCGGCCCGCTCAAGAGTGCGGTACCGTCCAACGTCGTGAGCCCTGTACGTCGCTGTTCGCGCACCGCGTGCGGTCGCCCTGCCGTCGCGACACTGACGTACGTCTACGCGGACTCGACCGCAGTCCTCGGACCGCTCGCCACCTACGCCGAGCCCCACTGCTACGACCTGTGCGCCGAGCACAGTGAGCGCCTCACCGCGCCCCGCGGCTGGGAGGTCGTCCGCCTCACCGACGCCTCCTCCCCGGCCCGCCCCAGCGGCGACGACCTGGAAGCGCTTGCCAACGCGGTACGGGAAGCGGCCCGCCCCCACGAGCGTGCCGCCGAGGCCGGCGGCGCCCGCGCGGCCGACCCCATGGAGGTCGCCCGCCGCGGCCACCTCCGCGTCCTGCGCTCACCCGAACCCTGAGCGCGGGCACGCTCGACGGACCGCGGCGCGCGAATGTCGTCACGCGCGCGTTGCACCCGCCCCACCCGTGGGCATCCGCCTTGCAGAACGACCGCTGCGGAGTTCTCCACAGGCACCGCAGCCGCGACACCCCCAGCCGGTAGCCTCGGTCCAGGGGGCCGCATGTCTCCGCAGGTGATTTTCAGAAGGGTTGGGCCGTGGCTGTTGATCTGTCGCAGATCGTGAAGGCGTACGACGTCCGCGGGGTGGTGCCGGATCAGTGGGACGAGTCCCTGGCCGAGCTGTTCGGAGCGGCCTTCGTCCGGGTGGTGGGCGCCGACGCGATCGTGGTCGGACATGACATGCGCCCCTCGTCGCCGGGACTGTCGGCGGCGTTCGCGCGCGGCGCGGCGGGCCAGGGCGCGGACGTCACCCTGATCGGCCTGTGCTCCACGGACCAGCTGTACTACGCGTCCGGCCGGCTGAACCTGCCGGGCGCCATGTTCACCGCGTCCCACAACCCGGCCCAGTACAACGGCATCAAGCTCTGCCGCGCGGGCGCCGCCCCGGTCGGCCAGGACACGGGGCTCGCCGACATCCGCGCCCTCGTCGAGAGCTGGTCGGAGTCGGGCGCTCCGGAACCGGCCGCGACCACCGGCACGGTCGACGAGCGCGACACCCTCGCGGACTACGCCGCGCACCTCAAGTCCCTCGTCGACGTCTCCGGCATCCGCCCGCTCAAGGTCGTCGTGGACGCGGGCAACGGCATGGGCGGCCACACCGTCCCCACCGTCTTCGCAGGTCTGCCGCTGACGCTGGTGCCGATGTACTTCGAGCTCGACGGCACCTTCCCCAACCACGAGGCCAACCCCCTCGACCCCGCCAACATCGTCGACCTCCAGGAGCGCGTCCGCGCCGAGGGCGCCGATCTGGGCATCGCCTTCGACGGGGACGCCGACCGCTGCTTCGTGGTGGACGAGCGCGGCGAGGGCGTCTCGCCGTCCGCGGTGACCGCGCTGGTGGCGGCCCGCGAGCTGGCCAAGCACCCCGGTGGAACGGTCATCCACAACCTGATCACCTCCTGGTCCGTCCCGGAGGTCGTCCGGGAGAACGGCGGCACCCCGGTCCGCACCCGCGTCGGCCACTCGTTCATCAAGCAGGAGATGGCGCGTACGGGCGCGATCTTCGGCGGCGAGCACTCCGCGCACTACTACTTCGCGGACTTCTGGAACGCCGACACCGGCATGCTGGCGGCCCTGCACGTGCTGGCAGCCCTCGGCACCCAGGAGGCCCCGCTCTCCCGGCTGCTGGCGGAGTACGACCGCTACACGGGCTCGGGCGAGATCAACTCCACGGTGACCGATCAGACGGCCCGCACGGAGGCCGTCCGCGAGGCCTTCGCAGGCCGCCAGGGCGTCACCACGGACGAGCTGGACGGCCTGACGGTCTCCACCGCCGACTGGTGGTTCAACCTGCGCCCCTCCAACACCGAGCCCCTCCTGCGGCTGAACGTGGAGGCGCGCGACGAACCGACGATGGCGAAGGTGCGCGACGAGGTCCTGGCGCTGGTACGGGCGTAGCCCCGCCCCGGACCGCCGGACCACCCGGTTCCGGCGGTCCGTTGCCGGCCGCACGCCACCACCGGACGGACCGGCCACCCGGGAAGCTTGCACCCCACCCCGGCGGTAGGGTGACAAGGCCCGGCCCAGGCAACTGAATCCAGGCACCCGATCCACGTACACGAGACGACGAAGACGTTCCGGAAGGACCCCCATGCCGCTCGAAGCCGGCCTCCTCGACATCCTCGCCTGCCCCGCGTGCCACGCCCCGCTCAAGGACGCCACGGCCGAGGAGACGCCCGAGCTGGTCTGCACCGGTGCGGACTGCGGCCTCGCGTACCCGGTCCGTGACGGCATCCCCGTACTTCTCGTGGACGAGGCCCGCCGCCCGGCGTGACCCCGCCCCGCGTGGACCCCGTCC
>NZ_JBJHPC010000517.1:0-5126 GCF_045257485.1 Streptomyces sp. YS-3
GGGGGTGGTGCCCGCGACGCGCGCGGGGCGGGTGTTCCGGGACGAGCTCGGCAGGCTCAACTCGGCGGTGGCGGCGGAGTGCGAGCACGTCCTGCTGGTCGTCGCGGGGCAGGCCGTGGTCCTGCGCGGCTGAGCCGGCGGGCGCCGGGGCCCGATCTTGGCGCACCACCGGTGGGGCGGGCCCGCGCTGCCGGTACTGTTCGGCGAATGAGCAGGCTGAATCTCGACGACTTCTCCGATCTGATCGAACGCCCCGACAGCGGTGTGCGGCGTGACGCCGAGGAACGCCGGGAGCGGCTGACCGTGCCGTCCGGCGCGCTCGGCCGGCTCGACGAGCTGGGCGAGTGGCTGTCCGCCGCGCAGGGCACGGTGCCGGTCAGGCCCATCGAGCACCCGCGTGTGATCCTCTTCGCCGGTGACCACGGCATCGCCGAACTGGGCGTCTCGGCGCGCCCGGCGGGCTCCGCGCACACCCTGGTGCGGTCCGTGCTGGACGGCGCGGGCCCCGTCTCCGTACTCGCCCGGCGGCTGGGCGCCCCCGTACGGGTCGTGGACGCGGGGCTGGACTGCGACCCCGCGCTGCTGCCCGAGGACGTCGTACGGCACCGGGTGCGGCGCGGCAGCGGGCGGATCGACATCGAGGACGCGCTGACCGTCGAGGAGGCCGAGGCGGCGGTGCGCCTGGGGATGCGGATCGCCGACGAGGAGGCC
This sequence comes from Streptomyces sp. YS-3, assembly GCF_045257485.1. Classification (NCBI taxonomy): domain Bacteria; kingdom Bacillati; phylum Actinomycetota; class Actinomycetes; order Kitasatosporales; family Streptomycetaceae; genus Streptomyces; species Streptomyces sp. YS-3. The sequence goes on from NZ_JBJHPC010000517.1 coordinate 712, forward strand.
GACTCCGGCACCGATCTGGTGGTGCTGGGCGACCTCAGCGTGGGCGGCACCACCGCCGCGGCCACCCTGATCGCGGCGCTGTGCGGCACCGACGCCTCGGTCGTCACCGGGCGTGGCGGGGCGACGATCGACGACCTGGCGTGGATGCGCAAGTGCGCGGCGATCCGGGACGCGCTGCGCCGGGCGCGGCCGGTCCTGGGCGACCAGCTGGAGCTGCTGGCGGCCGTCGGCGGGGCCGACCTTGCCGCGACCACCGGTTTTCTGCTTCAGTGCGCGGTGCGCCGAATGCCGGTCATCCTGGACGGGGTGGTCTCGTCGGCCTGCGCGCTGGTTGCTCAGCGGGCCGCCTTCCGGGCTCCGGACTGGTGGCTGGCCGGTCAGCTGAGCGGGGAGCCGGCCCAGTCCAAGGCATTGGACCGGATGGCACTCAACCCCCTGCTCGACCACGGCGTCACTGTGGGTGAAGGAACCGGGGCCCTGCTCGCCCTCCCTCTCGTGCAGGCCGCCGCCGCCCTGGCCGCGGAGCTTCCCGAGCGCGCGGAGACCGAGGGGGATCGCGCCGAAGACTGAGCCGCGGCGCGGCCGGGCACCGCCCGGCCGCGTCCGTGACCGCCATGAGGCGCGATGTCCGATGCCCCATATGATCGCGTTTCATGGGAGAAGTCCGCTTGACCACCGAAGGATTGAACCGGAACACCGTCCGGTCGCGACGCAGCGCGGCATTCGCCGTCTGGTACCTGCGAGCCGTGACGTTCATCAACTTCCTGAGCGCCGTGTGGGTTTCGCTGGGCCAGGACCTTCGGCGTCACAACACGGACAACTATTTCACGCCGTACCTGCTCGACGCGGGGTTCGCCTCGGGCGTGTTCACGCTGTTCCTCGCGGTCACCATGCGCCGCCGCAAGCGTGCCGCCTGGATCCTCAACATGGTGCTCAGCAGCCTCGTGCTGCTGCTGTTCGCGTTCGTCATGGTCTTCCCGGAGATCCGGCAGTACGCGCAGAACTGGGTGTCCCTGGTCCTCACCGCGGCCTTCGTCCTCGCCCTGCTGCTCGGCCGCCGCGAGTTCTACGCCAAGGGCGACCGCGCCAACCCCCGTCTCGCGGCGGTCGTCGCGGTCGGCGGCCTGCTGCTCACCTCGCTGCTGGCCACGCTCCTGGTCACGGTCACCAACACGTACGAGGGCAGCCGGCACTCCACGTTCCTGGGCCGCTGGCGCTACGGCGTGATGCGGCTCGTCTCGCTGGTCCCCGACGACCACGACATCACCGGGATCGACACCCCGGGCTGGGTCAACGTGGCCATCAACGTGCTGTCCACGCTGCTGCTGATCGCCGTGATCTACGCGGCCTTCCGCAACCGCAAGGCCGTCGACCCCCTCTCCGTCGAGGACGAGGAGAAGCTGCGCGCGCTCCTGGACAAGCAGGGCGAGCGCGACTCGCTCGGCTACTTCGCGCTGCGCCGCGAGAAGAGCGTCATCTGGTCCCCCACCGGCAAGGCCGCGGTGGCCTACCGGGTGGTGGGCGGTGTCTCGCTGGCCTCCGGCGACCCCATCGGCGACCCCGAGGCGTGGCCGGGCGCGATCGAGCCGTGGCTGGCCGAGGCGCGCGAGCACGGCTGGACCCCGGCGGTGATGGGCGCCAGCGAGGAGGGCGGCACCGTCTACGCCCGGCACGGCCTGGACGCGCTGGAGCTCGGTGACGAGGCGCTCGTGGAGACCGCCGACTTCACCCTGGACGGGCGCGCCATGCGGACGGTGCGCCAGGCGTACAACCGGGTGAAGCGTGCCGGGTACGAGGTGAGGATCCGCCGTCATGCGGACATTCCTGCCGATGAGATGAGTGAACTGCTGCGCAAGGCCGACGACTGGCGCGACGGCGCCACCGAGCGCGGCTTCTCCATGGCCCTGGGCCGCCTCGGGGACCCGGCGGACGGCCAGTGCGTGATGCTGGAGTGCACCGACGGCGAGGGCGCCCTGCGGGCCGTCCTCAGCTTCGTACCGTGGGGCCCGAACGGGCTCTCGCTCGACCTGATGCGCCGCGACCGCGACTCCGAGAACGGCCTGATGGAGTTCATGGTCATCGAGCTCCTCCAGCGCGCCAAGGAGATCCAGATCACCCAGGTCTCGCTGAATTTCGCCATGTTCCGCTCCGTCTTCGAACGCGGCTCGAAGCTCGGCGCGGGTCCGGTGCTGAGGCTGTGGCGCTCGCTGCTCAGCTTCTTCTCCCGCTGGTGGCAGATCGAGTCGCTGTACCGCGCCAACGCCAAGTACCGCCCGATCTGGGAGCCCCGCTTCATGCTCTTCGAGAAGTCCGCCGACCTGCCGCGCATCGGCATCGCCGCGGCGCGCGCCGAAGGCTTCCTGGAGGCGCCCGGACTGCCCAAGTGGCTGCACCGCAGGCATCTGGAGTCCCAGAGGTGAAGGTCCCCCTCTCCCTGCCGGGCAACGGACCAGTACGTCGGTTCGCCCGGCGGGAGTGGGGTCCCCTCCACCTCGCCGTCCGCTACGCGCTCTCCACCCAGCGCTGGCGGGCGGTCCCCATGACCCTCGGCGCGGTCGCGCTGACATCGTTGTTCCAGGTGGTGCAGAACCAGCCCTGGGGCTTCCGCCCGGTCCAGGTCATCGGCTCGGTGAAGGCCGAGGACGCCCTGTGGATCTCCCTGCTGCGCACCCCGCTCTCCCTCTTCGTCCCGGCCCTCGACCTGCCGGTGTGGGGCGCGCTCGCCCAGTTGCTGCTGGTCTTCGGGGTCGCGGAGATCTGCATCGGCCGCCGCCACACCCTGCTCATCGCCTACGCGGCGACCCTGGCCGGGACGATGTACGCGCGCGTGGGCATCGCACTCGGCCCCGACGGCGTCCTGGGTCTGCCCGCCTCGGACGCCCGGATGGTCGACACGGGCCCCTCGGCCGCGGTGGTGGGCCTGGCGGTGTACGTGTGCTGGCGCTACCGGGCGTACTGGACGGCCGGGGTCGTGGCCGCCTCGATGGCCGGCGAGGTGCTGGCCAAGGACAACCTGGCGGGCAAGGAGCACATCGCGGCCATCGTCGCGGTGGGCGGGCTGTGCTGGGTGACCTCGGTGCGCCAGAAGCGCCGACGCGCCCGCGCGCGTCAGGGCCGGCGCGCCGGCAGCCTGTCCGGGGCCCCGCCGATGAAGTCCTGAGCCCGCCGCCGCAGCCGCGTCCAGCGCCGGTCGTGCCGGTAGAGCCGCAGGGCCGACCGGGCGCGGGCCCGGGCGCGCCCGCGGTAGAACCGGCGCGCCCACGGGGAGCCCGGCCGGGCGAGGCGGATCGCGGCGACGAGCGCCACGAACGGGACGAGCGCGCCCACCACGGCGAGCCGGAACTTGCCCTTGACGAGCGCGATCAGCACGAACCCGAAGTTGACCCCGAGGGTGAGGATGAACGACGCCCGGTCGTGGCTCTCCTGCGGGGTCATGTCGTTGACGCCGAGCGGCGAGAACCCGGCGAGGGCGAGCAGCACCAGGGCGGCGGTCAGCACCACCACCTCGACGCTCTTGCGGCCCTGCTCGGTCCAGTACACGTCGTCCAGGTGCAGGATCAGCGCGAACTCGTCGAGGACCAGGCCCGCGCCCATCCCGAAGACCACCGCGAAGACACCGGCGCCGATCCCGTGCCGCCCGCTGGCGACCGCTCCGAACCCGCCCACCACGGCGAGGATCACCCCCGGCACCACATGGTGGATGTGCAGTCCGCCCGGCCGGATGTTGCGGAACGGGCCGCGCCCGGCCCGGATGAGCCGGGTGATCGTACGGGTGACGACGAAGGTCAGCACGAACGACGCCAGGGCGAGCAGCATCGGCAGCTTCCCCGGCTCGACGAAGTTCCGGTTGAACCAGCTCATCCCCATCCGATCCACATGGTGGCAATAGGGGCAATTTACCCCTGTGGGGCGTCGGACGGCGGCCGGGATACCCTGCGCCCGATGAATCCCATGGACGGCATACGCTTCGCCTTCGGCACGCTCACCGTGCTCCCGGTGCGGGTCACCCGCTGGGACCGCGGGGCGGCCCGCTCCGGGATGCTCTGGGCCCCGCTGGCGGGCCTGGTGGTCGGCGGCTGCGCGGCGGCCGTCGGGGGCGCGCTGCTCCTCCTGGACTCCGGCCCGCTGCTCGCCGCCGTCGCCACGGCGGCGGTCCCGGCCGCGCTCACCCGGGGCCTGCACCTGGACGGGCTGGCGGACGTGGCGGACGGCCTGGGCAGCGCCAAGCCGGCCGAGGACGCGCTGCGGATCATGAAGCAGTCGGACATCGGCCCGTTCGGGGTGCTCACCCTCGTCTTCGTCCTGCTGGGCCAGGTGGCGGCGCTGGCCGAGCTGTACGCGGCGGGCTGGGCCCGGGGCGCGCTCGCTGCGACGGCGGCGGCCGTCACGGCCCGCCTCGCCCTCACCCTGGCCTG
>NZ_JBJHPC010000518.1:0-5125 GCF_045257485.1 Streptomyces sp. YS-3
GAACCGGCTCGGCCCCTCCCGCAGCAGTGCCTCCGGGAACCCGGGCCCGTGGTCGCGGACCCGCACCACCCGGCCCTCCACCGTGACCTCCACCGGTCCGCGCCCGTGCTTCGCCGCGTTCCCCAGCAGATTCCCCAGGATGCGCTCCAGCCGCCGGGGATCGGTGTTGACCCACGACTCGTGGACGACCCGGACCGTCACATCGGGGTCCAGCAGCGCGACCCGGCGGCTCACGAACTCGCCCAGCGCGATCTCCTGGAGCTCCGCCCGCTCCGACGCGCTGTCCAGCCGTGCCACCTCCAGCACGTCCTCCACCAGCGTCCGCATCGCCTGGGCCCGGTTGCGTACCAGCTCGGTCGGCCGCCCGGGCGGCAGCAGCTCGGCGGCCGTGAGCAGCCCCGTCACCGGCGTACGCAGTTCGTGCGCGATGTCCGCCGTCACCCGGCGCTCGGCCTCCAGGCGCTCCTGGAGGGCGTCGGTCAGCGCGTCCACCGCGCGGGCCAGCTCGTCCGTCTCGTCCCGTACGACCCCGCCGATGGCGTCCCGCACCCGGACGTCCGTGTGCCCCTCGGCCACCTTCGTCGCAGCCGCCGCCGCCTTGCGCAGCCGCCGCGAGATCTGGCCGCCGATGAGGATGCCGAGCGCGCACCCGCCGAACACGACCGCGACCGAGCCGATCACCAGCGCCCGGTCGAGGTCGGAGATGACGTTGGAGCTGCGGTCGGTGAACGTGCTGTGCAGCGACAGGACGTCACCGTTGCCCACCGGCACGGCCGCCCAGATGTCCGGCACCCCGCTCTTGGGCTCCTGCACGGACGTGGCCTTGCGCCCCCGGTCCGTCTTGGCCTTCAGATCGGCCGGCAGCGCCGGGTCGTTGAGCTTCGCGCCGAACCGGGTCTGCTTGCTCGTCTCGTAGATGCGCTGCGCGAACAGCACCCGGTCGAGCTGGAGGTCGCGCGCGTTGTCGAGCATCGAGACCCGCGCCGCGTTGTGCACGACGAGGCTGAGCGCCATCACGGTCAGCGCCCCGACGGCGGTGATGGCGATACTGATCTTCCAGCGGACGCCGGTCCGCAGAGCGGGCCGCCTCACTCGCCCCTCACGCCTTCTGCCCCTCACGCCTTCAGTTTGTAGCCGAAGCCACGGACGGTCTCGATCCGGTCCTGTCCGATCTTCGTGCGCAGCCGCTGCACATGGACGTCCACCACCCGTGTGTCGCCGCCCCACCCGTAGTCCCACACCCGCTCAAGGAGCTTGTCGCGGGAGAGCACGGTACCGGGCGCCGAGGAGAACTCCAGGAGCAGCCGCATCTCGGTCGGGGTGAGGGCGACGGTCTCCCCGCCCTTGCGGACCTCCATGCCCTCGGTGTCGACCTCCAGGTCGCCGAAGGCGAGGAGCCCGCCGTCGACGTCCCGGTCCGTCTCCGCGGTGCCCGCGCCGGAGCCGCCCGCGTGCCCGAAGCGCCGCAGCACCGCGCGGATACGGGCGACGAGCACGGCCCCGTCGAACGGCTTGGTCACGTAGTCGTCGGCGCCGGCCTCCAGGCCGAGCACCACGTCGATCGAGTCCGCGCGCGCGGACAGCATGATCACCGGAACGGTCGACTCGTCACGGATGCGGCGGCACAGACTCACCCCGTCCAGCCCCGGCAGCATCACGTCCAGCAGGGCGATGTCGGGCTGGTCGGCGCGGAAGGCCTCCAGGCCGGAGAGCCCGTCGGGCATGGCGGTCACGGTGAAGCCGTCGCGCTCCAGCGCGAGCTGGGTGGCTTCACGGATGACGTCGTCGTCCTCGACGAACAGGACATGGGTCTCGGCCATCGTGCTGCTCTCAGTTCCTCGACTTGCGCTTGCGCTGGTGCTGTTGCCTGAAGGTGCGGACGGTCAAACCCAACCACACCGGACCGCCCGGGTCAGGGCGAGGCCGGCACCGGCGCCTCGGTCCCCTCGTCGTTGCCGACGGCCTTGCTGAAGTCGTTCTCCACCTGATCGTGCTTGGCGAACTTCGTACCCGCCCAGCGGTAGGTGGTCACGATCTCACTGGAGGCGAAGGCCGGCTTGTCGCCCTTGGCGTACATCTGCCGGGTGACCACCAGGTCGCCCCGGTCGATCTCCGCGTAGACGGGCGCCTCCTCGGAGGTGAAGACGTTGCCGTACGAGGAGCCCTCCTCGCGGTACACATAGGCGCCCAGCCCCACCGCGTCCCCGCAGGTCATCACATTGACCACGACGTCCTGTCCGGCGGCGCCGGTGACGTGGCCGTAGGAGACGTCGATCGGGTACTCGTCCTTCACACAGGGCTTCAGGTCCGCCTTCACGCGCTCACTGACCTTGGGGTCGGCCTTGAGCAGCCGTACGGCGTTGACCTTCTTGAAGGGGGCCTCGGGCGTGGCCTTGGGCGTCGGGGAGGCATGGCTGACCTTGTCGGTGTGGGCCTCGCCCTCGTCGCGCGTGCCCGTGCCCCCCGTGGAGCAGCCCGCCGCGAGCAGGCCGAAGGCGGCGAGCCCGGCCATCGCCGTGGTTCCCGCCGCCAGTACGCCCCCTGTGCCTCTGCCTAGGCCGCGCACCGCTCCCGCCCCTTTTCGTCGCGCTCGTTGCGACCGACCCGGCGGTCGGCCTGACGGCCCACCCGGCCGTCACGTCCATCAGGGTTGCCCAGAGCGTGGAAGTCAAGCTCGCGGCTCTCCAGCTCCTGGCGGAGCCGGGCCAGCGCCCGGTGCAGCGTGCTCTTGACGGTACCCGCCGACATCCCGAGGGCCGCGGCGGTCTCCTCCGTGCTCATCTGCTCCCAGTGTCGCAGCACCACGACGCTGCGCTGCTTGGGCGCCAGGACTTTCAGCACGTCCATGAGGAGGGCGCGGTCGGCGCGCTGCTCGGAGCCGTCCTCGATGCGCGCGTCCGGCAGCTGCTCGGTGGGCACCTCCTCCAGCTTGCGGGCGCGCCACCACTCGGTCCGCGTGTTGATCATCACGCGGCGCAGATACGCGTCGGCGAGCGCCTTGTCGGCGATGCCGTCCCAGCGGCCGTAGGTACGGGCCAGAGCGGTCTGGAGCAGGTCCTGCGCGTCGACCGGGTCCGGAACGAGCCGCCGGGCGCTGCGCAGCAGGGCCTCCTGCCGGGTGCGTACGTACTCTTCGAACTCGAGCACCTCGCCGTGCGCCATACCCAACCGCCTCCGTCCCCGTGACTTTCCCGCCGGTCCCACTTGCCTGACTGAACCTACGGAGCCGTTGTCACGGGCCTGTGCGGAGCAGCCGTCGGGGGGCGCACGGTGAGCCATCGGTTGTGTAACAACGAAGGTTTGGGCGGTGTTTTCCCGGGGTAAGCGCGTGTTCCCGCGGTGACGGAGCGCTATCCCGCGGAGCGTCGAACCAGGTCAACGGGCCCTGTTCGACCGGGAGTTCCCGCTGTGTGACGCTCCGTCGGGAGCGGGGGCCCGGCGTTTGTCACGGCGGACCGGCACGCGGATGTCACAGCCATCCGTCGACAGCCCCCGCTCCGGGCCGGATCAGGTCAGCGGCAGCCGGTACACGCCGTCCCCGAGCGGCTCCACGAGCCCGTCCGCGACCAGCCCGTCCAGCGCGCGGGCCCGCTGCACCGGCTCGTGCCACACCGCGTCGAGCGCCGCCTGCGGTACGGGATCCAGCGCCTCGCGCAGTACGGCGAGGAGCTTGCCGCGCACCTGGCGGTCGGTCCCGGCGTACGTCTGGCCGCGGCGCGGGGGGCCGTCGTGCGCGGGCTTGCCGGCCAGGTGCCAGGCGCAGCTCGCGGCGATCGGGCAGCGCCCGCAGTCCTCGTTGCGGGCCGTGCAGACCAGCGCGCCCAGCTCCATCGAGGCCGCCGCCCAGCGGGCCGCGCGCGCCTCGTCGTCGGGCAGCAGGGCGCGGGCCAGGCGCCGCTCGGCGGCGGTGGTGGCGGTCGGCGGGTACTGGACGCCCGTGACGGCCCGCGCGAAGACCCGGCGGACGTTGGTGTCCAGCACCGGATGGCGCTGTCCGTACGCGAAGGAGGCGACCGCGGCGGCCGTGTACTCGCCGATGCCGGGCAGCGCGAGCAGCTGTCCGTGGTCGCGCGGCACGTCACCGCCGTGCCGTTCCGTTATCGCCACCGCGGCCCCGTGCAGGCGCAGCGCGCGGCGCGGGTAGCCCAGCCGCCCCCAGGCGCGGACGGCCTCGCCCGGGGCGTCGGCGGCCAGGTCGGCGGGGCGCGGCCAGCGGGCCAGCCACTGCTCGTACACCGGGAGCACCCGGCTCACGGGCGTCTGCTGGAGCATGAACTCGCTGACCATCACACCCCAGGCGCCGGCCTCCGGGCGGCGCCAGGGCAGATCGCGCGCGTGCTGGTCGAACCATCCGAGGACGGGGGTGTGGAGGGCGTCGGGGGAGACCGTGTCGGGGTCGGTCGTCGGCATCGTCGTCATGGCACCCCCGATCCTGGCACGGAACGGGGGTGCGAGGGGTACGGCGGGCCGCTCAGCGGCGGGCGTGCAGCGGAGCACCCGGTCCGGACAGCCATCCGGCCGCGCCGTTGCCGCTCGCCCGCATCGACTCGACGAGGGAGCGCACCGGGCGCGTACCGGCCTTGGCGAAGAGGACCGCGACGGCCGTGCCGAGCAGCAGGCCGACCGCCACGTCGTGCGGGTAGTGCACGCCGACGTACACCCGCGAGAAGGCCATCGCCAGCGCCATCGGCACCGTCAGCGCCCAGATGCGCGGCCAGGCCAGCGCGAGCGCGACGGCCGCGCCGCCCGCGATGGTGGCGTGGTTGGACGGGAACGACCAGTCGCCGTTGACCGGGCAGGTGATCAGGGAGGTGGCGGCGCCCTTGACCGCGCGGCACGGGCGCTCCTCGACCACCAGCGACTTGATCACCTCACTGGAGACATAGGCGACGGCGGTCGCCAGCGGGGCGAGCAGCGCCAGGGCCATCGCCGTGGAATCCGCCCGGCGCGCCCGCCACCAGCAGGCGACGAACAGCACGCCGAACAGGAGCAGCCCCACCTCCGTCCAGAGCTCGACGAAGTGCTGCATCCACGAGGGCGTGTCGTGGGCGAAGTCGGTGATGTCGCGGTAGAGATCGCTATCCATGGTGACGGACAGTATGGAACATCGACCTCCGGAATGATG
>NZ_JBJHPC010000519.1:0-5113 GCF_045257485.1 Streptomyces sp. YS-3
GAGCGGATCCGGGGATGGCGGGGGATGAGGCCGAGCCCGCCACAATCTGGTCCAGACCAATAGGCTTGTCAAGACCTCCGGCAGGAGCCCGCCGCTTCTGCGGAGCACCCGTTCAGTCCCGCCCGTCCCGTGCGAGGTACGCCGCCGCCTCGTGCATCGCGAGTTCCAGCAGCGCGGGATCGGTGAGGATGCCCGAGCCGTCGGGCGGCACCAGCCAGCGCACCCCGCCGCCGACCCGGCCGGGGTAGGGCACCACGATCCACGTCCCCTGCCCGGCCCCGCGCACCCCCGTGCCGAGCCAGCGCGCGGCGGTGCCGGGCGGGACGAAGAACCCCAGGCGCGCGTCGCCGGAGCCGGCGAGGACGGGCCCGGGCCGGTCGACGAGCCGGAGCAGGACCTCCAGGGCGGCGTGCCCCAGCTCGCCCGGCAGGATCAGTACGTCCCAGCGCCTGCCGGCGGGGAGGAGGGCGACCCCCAGGGGGTTGCGCTCCCACTCCCACCGGCAGGCGCCGGGATCCGGCGCCACCGACGCCAGCCATTCCACCGCTGTCCTGGGCCCGGAGCCATTCATCACCCGGTCTTCCTTCCGTGAGCGCGAAGTTGCGGTCACGGGGAGAGAGCGGGGTGGGGTCCGGCTATGACGCGGGTTTCGCTACCTGGCGGTAGTGAACCGGGGCGCTCCATGATCACGGGTTGTGCGCCCCCCGCGCGCGGGGAAGCGAAACGATCCGGCGGCGTACGCGGTGCTCAGCTGTCGAAGCCCAGCCCCGCCCGGTCCATCGCCTTCAGCCACAGGTTTCTGCGACCGCCGTTGGCGTCCGCGCGGGCCAGGGCCCACTTGGTGATGCCGATGCCCGCCCAGGCCACCGGCTCCGGCGGGAACGGGAGCGGCTTCTTGCGGACCATCTCCAGCTCCGTGCGCTCGGTGCGCTCCCCCGCCAGCAGGTCGAGCATCACCTCCGCGCCGAAGCGGGTCGCGCCCACGCCGAGGCCGGTGTACCCGGCGGCGTACGCCACCTTCCCGCCGTGCGCCGTCCCGAAGAACGCCGAGAAGCGCGAACAGGTGTCGATCGCCCCGCCCCAGGCATGGCTGAAACGCAGCCCCTCCAGCTGCGGGAAGCAGCGGAAGAAGTGCTCGGCCAGCTTGAGGTAGGTGGCGGGCCGGTCGTCGTACTCCGCCCGCACCTTCCCGCCGTACTTGTAGATCGCGTCGTAGCCGCCCCACAGGATGCGCTGGTCGGCGGTGATCCGGAAGTAGTGGAACTGGTTGGCCGAGTCGCCGAGCCCCTGGCGGTTCCGCCACCCCACCGAGGCCAGCTGCTCCGCGCTGAGCGGCTCGGTCATCAGCGCGTAGTCGTAGACCGGCACGGTGTACGCGCGCACCCGCTTGACCAGGGACGGGAACACATTGGTGCCGAGCGCGACCCGGCGGGCGCGGATCCGCCCGTACGGGGTGCGCACCGCCATGCCCGGTCCGGCCGCCACCAGATCGAGGCCGGGGGTGTGCTCGTAGATACGTACGCCCAGATCCAGACAGGCCCGATTGAGGCCCCAGGCGAGCTTGGCGGGGTGCAGCATCGCCACCCCGCGCCGGTCCCACAGGCCGCCGAGGAAGGTCGGCGAGTGGACCTCGGCCCGCATCGCGTCCTGGTCGAGCAGGTCGAGTCCCTCGATGCCGAGCCCGAGGGCCGCCTCGTGCATCTCGTGCAGCTCGTCGAGCTGGTGCGGCTCGGTGGCCACGTCGATCTCGCCGGTGCGCTCGAAGTCGCAGTCCAGGGAGTAGCGGGCGACGGCCGCCTCGATGGCGTCGAGGTTGGCCGCGCCCAGCTTCTCCAGCCGGGGCAGCTCGTCCGGCCAGCGGGCCAGTCCGTTGCCCAGGCCGTGGGTGAGGGAGGCGGCGCAGAAGCCGCCGTTGCGGCCCGAGGCCGCCCAGCCGGTCTCCTTGCCCTCGATGAGCACCACCTCGCGGTCCGGGTCGCGCTCCTTGGCCAGGAGCGCGGTCCACAGTCCGCTGTAGCCGCCGCCGACGACGAGCAGATCGCACCGCTCGTCGCCCGCGAGGGCGGGGAGTGCCCCGGGCCTGCCCGGGTCCTCCAGCCAGAAGGGGACGGGCTGGGCGTCCGTCAGGGAAAGGGCTGCCGCACTGCGCATGGCTCGGGTGACGGCCATGACTTCCAACTCCCTCGAAGGGTTCGGTCGGTTACTGCCTAGGCTTGCGCACGGTTGCCGCGCCGGTTCGCCACGAGCTGGCCGGTGACGACCACCACGACGGCGATGACGAACATCGCCGTACCGATGACATTGATCTGAACGGGCGTGCCCCGCTGCGCCGATCCCCAGACGAACATGGGGAACGTCACGGTGGAGCCCGCGTTGAAGTTGGTGATGATGAAGTCGTCGAAGGAGAGCGCGAAGGCGAGCAGCGCGCCGGCGACGATTCCGGGGGCCGCGATCGGCAGGGTGACCCGCACGAACGTCTGGACCGGCCCCGCGTACAGATCGCGCGCCGCCTCCTCAAGGCGCGGGTCCATCGACATCACCCGCGCCTTGACCGCCGTGACCACGAAGCTCAGGCAGAACATGATGTGGGCGATGAGGATGGTCCAGAAGCCGAGCTGCGCGCCCAGGTTGAGGAAGAGCGTGAGCAGAGAAGCGGCCATGACGACCTCGGGCATCGCCATCGGCAGGAAGATCAGCGAGTTGATCGCGCCGCGCGCCCGGAACCGGTAGCGCACCAGCGCGAAGGCGATCATCGTGCCGAGCACGGTCGCGCCGACGGTGGCCCAGGTGGCGATCTGGAGCGAGAGCGAGAGTGAGCCGCACATGTCGGCGACCCCGCACGGGTCCCGCCAGGCGTCGGTGGAGAACCGCTGCCAGGAGTAGTTGAAGCGCCCGTTCGGCTTGTTGAACGAGAACACCATCACGACGACGTTCGGCAGGATCAGGTACGCGAGGGTGGCGAGCCCCGCGATGACGATCACATTGCGTCGGAGCCAGCGCATCAGACCAGGTCCTCCGTCCCGGCTCGGCGGATGTAGACGGAGACCATGACCAGCACGATCGCCATCAGGATGAAGGAGAGGGCGGCGGCCGTCGGATAGTCCAGGACCCGCAGGAACTGTGACTGGATGACGTTGCCGACCATTTTCTGGTCGGTGGAGCCCAGCAGTTCGGCGTTGACGTAGTCACCGCTCGCCGGGATGAAGGTGAGCAGCGTGCCCGAGACGACACCCGGCATGGAGAGCGGGAAGGTCACCTTGCGGAAGGTGGTCGCGGGGGTCGCGTACAGATCGCCGGCGGCCTCGTGCAGCCGGGAGTCGATCCGCTCCAGGGACGTGTACAACGGCAGGATCATGAACGGCAGGAAGTTGTACGTGAGGCCGCAGACCACCGCCATCGGCGTGGCCAGCACCCGGTCGCCCTCGGTGAAGCCCAGCCGGCTCGTCACGTCGAGCACGTGCAGCGAGTTGAGCGCGTGCACCACCGGCCCGCCGTCCGCGAGGATCGTCTTCCAGGCGAGGGTGCGGATCAGGAAGCTGGTGAAGAACGGGGCGATGACCAGCACCAGGATCACATTGCGCCAGCGGCCCGCCTTGAAGGCGATGAGATACGCCAGCGGATACCCGAGCAGCAGACACAGCACGGTCGCCGTGCCCGCGTACAGCAGCGAGCGCACGAACTGCGGGTAGTACTCCTTGAAGGCGTCCCAGTAGGTCTGGAAGTGCCAGGTGACCTGGAAGCCCTTCTCCAGGGAGCCGGTCTGCACCGAGGTGGAGGCCTGGTAGACCATCGGCAGCGCGAAGAAGACGATCAGCCATAGGATGCCCGGCAGCAGCAGCCAGTAGGGCACCAGCCGCCTGCGCGCCGACACCTTGCGTACGGGGAGGTCGGCGGCCGGGGGCGCCTCGGTCAGGGCGCTCACGCGGCGTCCTCGACCTTCTCCACGCCCGCGTCGATCGCCTGGGCGGCGTCGAGGCCGAAGGTGTGCGCCGGGTTCCAGTGCAGGACGACCTCGGCGCCGGGAAGGAGTCCCGCGCGCCTCTCGACGTTCTGCTCGTACACCGCGAGCCCCCGGCCCGCCGGGGAGTCGATGACGTACTGGGTGGAGACGCCGATGAAGGAGGAGTCGACGATGCGGCCGGGGATCCGGTTGCGGCCCGCCGCTATCGAGCCCTCGTCCTCGCGGTGGGCGAGGGAGATCTTCTCCGGGCGCACGCCCACGAGGATCTTGCCGCCGCCGGTGGCGGGGGCCTGGCAGCGCCCGCCGGGCAGCCGCAGCTTGGCGCCGCCCGCCGTCACCAGGAGGTCCTCGCCGCTCGCCTCGACGACCTCGGCCTCGATGAGGTTGGAGGTGCCGAGGAAGTTCGCCACGAAGGTGGTTCTCGGGTTCTCGTAGAGGTCGGCGGGGGCGCCGAGCTGCTCGACCCGGCCGCCGTTCATCACCGCGACCGTGTCGGCCATGGTCATGGCCTCCTCCTGGTCGTGGGTGACGTGGACGAAGGTGATGCCGACCTCGGTCTGGATGCGCTTGAGCTCCAGCTGCATCTGGCGGCGCAGCTTCAGGTCGAGGGCGCCGAGCGGCTCGTCGAGGAGCAGGACCTGCGGATGGTTGATGAGCGCGCGGGCGACCGCCACGCGCTGCTGCTGGCCGCCGGAGAGCTGGTGCGGCTTGCGCCCCGCGAAGTCCCCGAGCTGGACGAGCTCCAGCATGTCGTCGACCTGCTTCTTCACCGATTTGATGCCCCGGCGGCGCAGCCCGAAGGACACGTTCTCGAAGACGTTGAGGTGCGGGAAGAGCGCGTACGACTGGAAGACGGTGTTCACCGGCCGCTTGTAGGGCGGCAGACCGGTGACGTCCTTGTCGCCGAGGAAGACGGTCCCGGTGGTGGGCTCCTCCAGTCCGGCGATCATGCGCAGGGTGGTGGTCTTGCCGCACCCGGAGGCGCCGAGCAGGGCGAAGAAGGAGCCCTGCGGAACGGTCAGTTCGAGCGGATGGACGGCGGTGAAGGAGCCGTACGTCTTGCTGATCCCGGTGAGGCGGACATCGCCGCCGTCGTTCTTGTCGTCAGTCATGGGTTGCGATCCCAGGGGTGGTGAGGGACGAGGGGAGGGG
>NZ_JBJHPC010000520.1:0-5110 GCF_045257485.1 Streptomyces sp. YS-3
CGCCCCCAGCGCGAAGGCCGCCCCGGCGAGGTCCATCGACCCGAAGCCGTCGCCCCCGCCGCTGCCGACGCCCCCAGCGCGAAGGCCGCCCCGGCGAGGTCCATCGACCCGAAGCCGTCGCCCCCGCCGCTGCCGAGCAGCGCGACCCCGGCGAGCGCGAGCCCGGCCCAGACGAAGTTGACCAGGCGGCGCGAGGCCAGGACGGAGAGGGCGAGGGGGCCGAGGACCTCCAGGGTCACGGCCGTGCCGAGCGGGATGCGGTCGACCGCCTGGTAGAAGAGGCCGTTCATGCCGGCCATCGCGGCGCCGAAGGCGACCACCGTGCCCCAGTCGGCCCGCCGGTAGCCGCGCAGCTTCGGGCGGCACAGGACCAGCAGGACCAGCGCCGCCGCCGCCAGGCGGAGCGTCACCACGCCCGCCGCGCCCGCCCTCGGCATCAGCATCACCGCGACCGCCGAGCCGAACTGCACCGATATGCCGGCCGAGACCACCAGCGCGACGGGCGCGAGCGCCGCCCCGCGACCTCGCGCGGTCCGCAGTCCGCCCGCCGCCTCCGGGGTGGAGACGGTCGCCGCCGCGGTGGCGGTCGGCTCTGCGGCGGTCTGCGGACTGGTCACCGGGGCTCCCGTACGTCGAGTAAGTTCATTTCAGTGAACTTCATGAACACTATATTGCACCACTCCGCACGTGCGGTCCACGGGATTCCCGCCCCGCGCGCAACGCAAGCGGAGTGATGTCTTCCGACACCAATGTACGGTGCGGTGTAAGTGGCGCCAGGGGCCTCTGTCCCTAACCCACCTCGTCCGGCAGATGGTCCGCCAGCACCTCCGCCAGATGCCGGGCCCGCCGCCCGGTCAACTGCTCCAGCTGCGTACGGCACGAGAAGCCGTCCGCCAGGACCTCCGCCGCGGGCCCGGCCGCCCGTACCGCCGGCAGCAGTTCGTCCTCCGCGCAGGCCACCGACACCTCCCAGTGGCCCCGCTCGAAGCCGAAGTTCCCGGCCAGACCGCAGCAGCCGCCGCTCAGGGCGCCCGTCAGCCCGGCCCGCTCCCGCAGCCGGCGCTCGGCCGCGTCCCCGAGCACCGCGTGCTGGTGGCAGTGCGTCTGCCCGGCCACCGGGCGCCCGACGTACGGCGGGGACCAGTGCGGCGCGCACTCCTGGAGCGTCTGCGCGAACGTCCGCACCGAGGCCGCCAGCCGCGCCGCCCTGGGATCGTCCGGCAGCAGCTCCGGCAGATCGGTCCGCAGCGCCGCCGCGCAGCTCGGCTCCAGGACGACGACCGGGAGGCCGCGCTCCAGCAGCGGTTCCATCGCGTCGAGCGTGCGGCGCAGGACCGTACGGGCGCGGGTGAGCTGGCCGGTCGAGACGTACGTCAGTCCGCAGCACACCCGCCCCTCGGGCACCACGACACCGACCTCCGCCGCCTCCAGGACCCGCACCGCCGCCCGCCCCACCTCCGGCGACAGGTGGTCGGTGAAGGTGTCCGGCCACAGGACGGCGGCGGCCGGGGCCGGGCCGTCGCCGCGCCGCCCCAGCCACGCCCGCAGCGTCCGCGTCGCCAGCACCGGAAGGTTCCGCTGCGGGGCGATCCCCGCCAGCCGCTTCACCATCGCGGCCAGCGGGCGCACCCGGGCCAGCGCGTTCAGACTCCGCGCCCACGGCGCCGCCGCCCGCAGCCAGCGCGGCAGCCACCCCATCGCGTAGTGGGAGGCGGGGCGCCGCCGCCCCCGGTAGTGGTGGTGCAGGAACTCCGCCTTGTACGTGGCCATGTCCACCCCGGCCGGGCAGTCGACGCGGCAGCCCTTGCAGGACAGACACAGGTCGAGCGCGTCCCGTACCTCCGTCGAGCGCCAGCCGTCCGTGACGACCTCGCCCGCCAGCATCTCGTGCAGCAGCCGCGCCCGGCCCCGCGTGGAGTGCGCCTCCTCGCCGGTGGCCCGGAAGGACGGGCACATCACGCCCGTACCCGCTTGCCCGGTACGGCACTTGGCGACGCCCACACACCGCCGTACCGCCGCCGAGAAGTCCCCGCCGTCCCGCGGGTAGCCGAACTCCACCTCCACCGGCCGCCTCGGCAGCACCGCGAAGCGCAGGTTCTCGTCCAGCCGGGCCGGGCGCGCCAGGATGCCGGGGTTGAGCACCCCCGCCGGGTCCCACACGTCCTTGAACTCCCCGAACAGGCCCACCAGTTCGGGCCCGTACATCTTCGGCAGCAGCTCCGCCCGCGCCTGCCCGTCGCCGTGCTCACCGGAGAGTGAGCCGCCGTGCGCGGCCACCAGATCCGCCAGCTCCTCGGAGAACCGGCGAAAGCGCGCCACGCCCGCCGCGCTCAGCAGGTCGAAGTCGATCCGGACGTGGACGCACCCGTCGCCGAAGTGCCCGTACGGCGTGCCGCGCAGCCCGTGCTCGCGCAGCAGGGCCCGGAAGTCGCGCAGATACGGGCCGAGGCGCGCGGGCGGCACCGCGCAGTCCTCCCAGCCGGGCCACGCCTCGCTTCCCTCCGCCGTGCGTGTCGCCGTCCCGGCCGCGTCCTCGCGTACCCGCCACAGCGCCCGCTGCCCGGCCGGGTCGGTGATCACGGCCGCGTCCAGCGGGTCCGCCGCCCGCACCAGCTCGCGGGCCCGCGCCAGCGCCTCGGCGGGCCCCGCGCCGCCCGTCTCCACGAACAGCCAGGCCCCGCCGCGCGGCAGCCCGGGGGCGCCGCGCACCAGGTCGGCGGCCATGCCCTCGACGGTGAGCGGCCCGTACGGCAGCAGCGCGGGCGCCGCCTCGGCCGCCGCGCTCTCGTCCGGGTAGCCGAGCACGGCGAGCGCCCGCGCCCCGGGCGTCCGCACCAGCCGTACGGTCGCCTCGGTCAGCACCCCGAGCGTGCCCTCGCTGCCGCAGAAGGCGCGGGCCGCGTCCGTGCCGCGCTCGGGCAGCAGCGCGTCCATGGCGTACCCGGAGATCCGGCGCGGCAGGTCCTGCGGATAGCCCGTGCGCAGGGCGGCGAGGTTGCGCTCGACGAAGGCGCGCAGGCCCGCCGGGGTGCCCGTCCAGCCCCGGCCCAGGCGGAGCGGGTCGCCCGCGCCGCTCACCGCCGTCAGCCCGTGGACGTTGTCGGCGGTCGTCCCGTACGCCACCGAGTGCGCCCCGCAGGCGTTGTTGCCGATCATCCCGCCCAGCGTGCAGCGGCTGTGCGTCGACGGGTCGGGCCCGAACGTCAGCCCGTACGGCCGGACCGCCTCCCGCAGCACGTCGAGGACCAGGCCCGGCTGGACCACCGCCGTGCGCGCCTCCACGTCCACCGAGAGCAGGGACCGCATGTGCCGGGTGAAGTCCAGGACGAGCCCGGTCCCGGTGGCCTGGCCGGCGACCGAGGTCCCGCCGCCGCGCGGCACCACCGGCACCCCGTGCTCCCGGCAGACGGCGAGCGCCGCCGCCACGTCCTCGGCGTCCCGGGGCGCGAGGACCGCCCGCGGCACCCGCCGGTAGTTGGACGCGTCCATCGTGGTCAGCGCCCGCGCGGTGGCCGAGGAGTCGACCTCCCCGCGCACCGCGTCCCGCAGCTCCCGCTCCCACGCCCGCCGCGCCCCGTCCGTACGCGGCGTACCGCCGCCGTCACCCGTGTCGCCCATGGGGACCAGCCTGCCCGTCCGGCGCCGCGGCGGGCGCGACGGCGGCCGGGCGCGTCTCGCGGGATGGACCGCAGCCGCGCGCCGCCCCCGCGTGCCGATACCCTGCGCTCGTGGCTGAGATCCAGATTCCCGCTGACATGAAGCCCGCCGACGGCCGTTTCGGCGCGGGCCCCTCCAAGGTGCGTACTCAGGCGCTGGACGCCCTGGCCGCCACCGGTACCTCGCTGCTGGGCACCTCCCACCGCCAGGCCCCGGTCAAGAACCTCGTCGGCGAGGTCCGCCAGGGCGTACGGGACCTGTTCTCGCTGCCCGAGGGGTACGAGGTGATCCTGGGCAACGGCGGCTCGACCGCGTTCTGGGACGTCGCGACCCACGGGCTGATCGAGAACCGGTCGCAGCACCTGAACTTCGGCGAGTTCTCCTCCAAGTTCGCCAAGGCCGCCAAGCTCGCGCCGTGGCTCGCCGAGCCCAGCGTGATCGCCTCCGAGCCCGGCACCCACCCGGAGCCTGCCGCCGAGGCGGGCGTCGACGTCTACGCCCTCACCCACAACGAGACCTCCACCGGTGTCGCGGCCCCCGTCAAGCGGGTCGCGGGCGCCGACGAGGGCGCGCTCGTCCTGGTCGACGCGACCTCGGGCGCGGGCGGCCTGCCCGTCGACATCACCGAGAGCGACGTCTACTACTTCGCCCCGCAGAAGTCCTTCGCCTCCGACGGCGGACTGTGGATCGCGGCCTTCTCGCCGGCCGCCCTGGAGCGCGCCGCGCGCATCCACGCGTCCGGCCGCCACGTCCCGGAGTTCTTCAGCCTGCCGACCGCGATCGACAACTCGCTGAAGAACCAGACGTACAACACCCCGGCGCTCGCCACGCTCTTCCTGCTCAACGAGCAGCTGAAGTGGATCAACGGCCAGGGTGGTCTGGCGTGGTCGACGGGCCGTACGGCCGCGTCCGCCAAGGCGCTGTACGGCTGGGCCGAGGAGTCCAAGCACGCCAGCCCGTTCGTCGCCGACCCGGCGAAGCGGTCGCAGGTCATCGGGACCATCGACTTCTCCGACGAGGTGGACGCGGCGGCCGTGGCGAAGGTGCTGCGGGCCAACGGGATCGTGGACACCGAGCCGTACCGCAAGCTCGGCCGCAACCAGCTGCGCGTCGCGATGTTCCCGGCGATCGACCCGGCGGACGTCGAAGCGCTGACGGCGTGCGTCGACTACGTGATCGAGCAGCTCTGAGGTTCTGAGCCACCGAACGCCCGGGGCTCGCCCGCGGGCCGGTGGCGGGTTGCTCGCGCAGTTCCCCGCGCCCCTCATCGGGCCGGGACTTCGTGTGCGGGTCGTCGTGGGTCGCCCGCGCAGTTCCCCGCGCCCCTTCAAGCCCGGTGGTCGTCTGCGGGTTGACTGTGGCTGAGCGCGCAGTTCCCCGCGCCCCTAACTACCTAGGGGCGCGGGGAACTGCGCGACCGGCCACCACCGGGCCCGCAGACGAACCCCCGCCC
>NZ_JBJHPC010000053.1:0-22515 GCF_045257485.1 Streptomyces sp. YS-3
GCCCTCCCCCACCTGCCCGAAGGACCCCGATGAGTGCGATCGAGACACGTGCGCTGTGCCGCGACTACGGCGAGGGCCGGGCCGGCGCCCGGCGCTCCCACGCCCTCACGGACGTGGACCTGACCGTCGAGGCCGGTGAGGTGCACGGCCTGGTCGGCCCCAACGGCGCCGGCAAGACCACCCTGTGCAAGATCCTCTCGACCGTGCTGGAGGCGACCTCCGGCACCGCGAGCGTGCTCGGGCACGACGTCGGCACGGACGCGGCGGCCGTCCGCCGGGACATCGGGATCGTCTTCGGCGGCGACCGCGGTCTGTACGGACGGCTCAGCGCCCGGCAGAACCTGCGTTTCTGGGCCGCCATGTACGGCCTGCACGGCCCCGCGCTGCGGCTGCGCGTCGACGAGCTGCTGGAGCGCCTCGGTCTCGCCGACCGCGCGGGCGACCGCGTCGACACCTTCTCCCGCGGGATGAAGCAGCGGCTGCACCTGGCCCGCGGCCTGGTGGGCGACCCGAAGGTGCTGCTCCTGGACGAACCCACGGTGGGCATGGATCCGGTGGCCGCCCGCGACTTCCGCGGCCTCGTCGGGGAGATGCGCGCGGAGCGCAGGACCGTGCTGATGACCACCCACGACATGGCCGAGGCCGAGGCGGTCTGCGACCTGGTGACGATGATCGACCGGGGGCGTGTGCTGCTCACCGAGACACCCGCCGAGATCGGCCGGGTGGTACCCCGGCACGAGCGCGTGGTCGCCGGCGGCGTTCCCGCCGCGACACGGCAGGCGCTCGCCGCGCTGGAGGGCGTCCTCGCCGTCGAGGCCGAACCGTCCGGCCGGCTGCGGGTGGAGACGGCCGACTCGTCGGTGACCCGTACCGTACTGCGGCTCCTGGTGGAGGCCGGGGTGTGCGAACTCTCCACCCAGCGCCCCAACCTGGAGGACGCCTATCTCCACCTCATCGGCGACCGCGGGATGGCGGTCGGCTGATGCGGATCTTCCTCACCGGCTTCCGGTTCCAGCTCCGCGTCGCCCTGGGCGCCCCGGACACCCTCCAGATCTGCGTCACCGCGCCGCTGTTCACGCTGGTCTTCATGGCCATCTCGGAGCACGCGGGTCGGCCCGACCTCGCCCCGTTCGCCATCGTGTCGCCCACCCTCATGTCGCTGTGGACGCTGGCGCTGTTCATCGCCGGGGAGCTGATCGGCGACGAACGCAGGTCCGGCACCCTGGAAGCGCTGATCGCCGTACCGGCCCGGCTGTCCACCCTGGTGATCGGGCGGATCTGCGCGGTGACCACCCTCGGTCTGCTCTCGTTCGCGGAGGCGTGGCTGGTCGCCGGGCTGGTCTTCGACCGGTGGCTGGCGGTGCGTCACCCGCTGGTGTTCGCCGTGTGCCTGGTGGTGACCGCGCTGGCGATGGCGGCGACCGCGACCATCTTCTCCCCGCTGTTCATCCTGATGCCCTCGGCACGGACGGTGCAGAACACCCTCACCTACCCGTTCTACCTGCTCAGCGGCGTCCTCATCCCCGTGGCGATGCTGCCGTTCTGGCTCCGGCCGGCCTCCCACGTGATCTTCCTGTCCTGGAGCGGGGACCTGCTGCGCGACAGTCTGGCCGCACCGGCGCCGCAGGACGTGGCCGCCCGGCTGGCCGCCGTCCTGGCGCTGGGCGCCGCGAGCTATCTGATCGGGACGGCGCTGCTGCACCGCGTGCTGCGCCGGGTCCGCCGACTAGGAACGCTGTCCCACTCATGAGCCTGACGACATCGATCACCGAGCCCGCGCGCATCATCCGTTACAGCGCCGTCAACGCGCTGGCCGACATGCGCGCCATGTACACCTGGAAGACGTGGACGTTCGGCTGGCTGGGCCGGATGCTGGCCCAGGTCACCTTCTTCGCCTTCTTCGGCCATGTCATCGGCTCCGCCGAGCAGACCCGCTACCTCCTCGTCGGCAACGCCGTCATGACCTGTGTCATCGAGTCGATGATGGTCATCGTCTCGACCACCTGGGAGCGGCGGGTCGGCACGCTCACCCTGCTGAGCGCGGCCCCGGCCCCGCTCTCCTGGGTGTTCATCGGCCGGAGCCTGCAGTGGCCGGTCAGCGGGACGGCCACCTCGCTGGCCGCCCTCTTCGCCCTGGGACCGGCCTTCGGGGTGCACTGGCAGGCGGGGCAGATCGCCCCCGTGACGGCCCTGGTCGTCCTCACCGCGGCGAGCACCTACTGCTTCGGTCTGTTCGTCGCGGCGGTGGCCTTCAACGCCGACGGCGCCCGCAACATCGTCTCCAACGCCACCTATCTGCTGATGATGGCGGTCTGCGGGGTCCAGGTGCCGACCTCGTACTGGCCCGACTGGGTACGGGCGGTGGCGCAGGCGATCCCCCTCACCCAGACGCTCAAGGCGATCCGTTCCGTCGTCGCCGGTGCGGGGGCCGCCGAAGCCCTGGTCCCGGCCTGCTGGGCGGTGCTGCTCGGCGCCGGCTGGCTCACCGCGGCCACCTGGATGTTCCGTCTGATGGCCCGGCGGGGCCGGCGCACGGGCTCGATGGGAGCGGGTGCCTGACGATGGAGCGGACCCATGGCGAGCGCCTGCCGCCCACCGACGCCGTGGTCCTGGACTGCGACGGCACCCTCGTCGACACCCAGGTCCACTGGGACCGCGCCTGCGCGGCCGTCTGCGCCCGGCACGGGGTGTCGCTGCCCGATACGGAGCGGCTCGCCCTGGTCGGTCTGCACCTGCCGGAGCTGGGCCGGGCGCTGGGCCGGCTGCTCGGCCGACCGGCCGCCCACGAGGCGCTGGCCCGCGAGGTCCGCGAGCTCGTGGAGGCCGGTCTCGCCGAGGGCGTCAGCGCCATGCCGGGCGCCGTCGAGTTCGTCGCGCGGCTGGCCACGAGCCGCCCGCTGGCGGTGGTCTCCAACTCCCCGCGCCACGCCGTCCTGCGGCACCTCGGACACATCGGCCTGGCCGACGCGTTCGCGCTCGTCCTGGGCAGCGACGACGTGGAGCACCCCAAACCGGCCCCCGACCTCTACCGCGCCGCCTGCGAACGGCTGCGCGTGGAGCCCCGAGGCGCGGTGGCGGTGGAGGACTCGGCGATCGGGGTGCGCTCCGCCCGGGCGGCGGGCCTGTACGTGGTCGCCGTCGCGCCCTTCCCCGGCCCGGGCCTGACCAGCGACGCGCTCCACACCACCCTGGCCGACCCGGACCTGCTGCGGAGTCTGACGCGGCGGCCCCGACGCGCGAGGGCCCGGCCCCGGACCGTACGATCCGGGGCCGGGCCGCAGACCAGTACCGGTACCGGTCAGTTGAACGCGGTCGCGAGCATGCCGACCTCGTAGGAGCCGCCCTGCTGGTGGACCGTCACGGCCAGCCGGTTGGCGGCGTTGACCAGGGCGGTCAGCGCGACGAGCGCGGCGATCCGGTCGTCGTCGTAGTGCTTGCGCACCTGCGCCCAGGTCTCGTCCGACACGCCCTGGTGGGCGTCCGCGAGCCGGGTGCCCTCCTCGGCGAAGGCCAGCGCGGCCTGCTCCGCCTCGGTGAACACGGTGCTCTCGCGCCAGGCCGCGACCAGGTTGAGCCGGACCGCGCTCTCCCCGGCCGCCGCCGCCTCCTTGGTGTGCACGTCGATGCACCAGCCGCAGCCGTTGATCTGGCTGGTGCGCAGCGCCACCAGCTCCTGCGTGGAGGCGGGCAGCGACGACTTCTGGAGCAGCATGCCGGCGCCTGCGAACCGCTTGGCGAACTTGGCGCCGAACTCGTTCTCGAACAGGTGGAAACGGGGTTCCATGACGTCGTCCTCACATGTGGTGTCGTAACTGACGACCAAGAGATGCCGGTGGCCCGTTCCCTGTGACGCGGGAGCGGTGTGACGAGGGCCACCGCGGAGGGCTGTCACAGAACCGGTGCGGCCGGTGTCCTGTGCGCATGGCGGCATCGAGGACGAACAGACGGGAGCGGCCGGTGGAGAGCGAGCACGAGCGGAGCGGGGACACGGTCGGCGTACCCGTGGAGGACAGGCGCGCGGACCGTGCCACCGAGGCGTTCGTCGCCCACCGCAACCTGCTGTTCACCGTCGCCTACGAGATGCTGGGCTCGGCCGCCGACGCGGAGGACGTCCTTCAGGAGACCTGGCTGCGGTGGGCGGGCGTGGAGCTCGCGGCGGTGCGGGACCCCCGTGCGTACCTGGTGCGGATCACCACCCGCCAGTCGCTGGTCCGGCTGCGTACGCTCGGCCGTCGCAAGGAGTCCTACGTCGGTACCTGGCTGCCCGAGCCGCTGCTCACCGCGCCCGACGTGGCGGAGGACATCGAGCTGGCCGACAGCGTCTCGATGGCGATGATGCTGGTGCTGGAGACGCTCACCCCGACCGAGCGGGCGGTGTTCGTACTGCGTGAGGTGTTCGACCTCCCGTACGAGGAGATCGCCGAGGCCGTCGGCAAGAGCCCGGCAGCGGTCCGTCAGATCACCCGTCGGGCACGCGCCCACGTCGCGGCGCGCCGGCCCCGCGGAACGGTGTCCCCGGCCGAGACCCGCGACGCGCTCCAGGCGTTCCAGCGGGCCGCCGCGACGGGCGATCTGCGGGGCCTGCTCGACATCCTCGCCCCGGACGTCGTCTTCATGGGCGACGGCGGCGGAGTCAGACAGGCGATCCCGCACCCCGTCACCGGGGCCCGCGACGTGGCCGGACTGCTGGCGCGGCTCGGCAGGTTCAGCGCGCCGTCGCTGCGCCCGGCCCACGTCAACGGCTACCCGGCGCTCGTCCTGCGGGTCGGCGGCGAGGTCGACACGGTCGTGGCGGTCCGCATCGACGACGGCCTCATCAGCGGGCTGTACTCGGTACGCAACCCGGCGAAGCTGTCGCACATGCGGCGCGTAACGACGCTGTGCCGCTGATGCCGTCCGCACCACCGCCGCGCTACGCCGCGAGGACGGGCCGCCCCGCCCTGGCGACCGCTACCGGCCGAACCGGACGCTGAGGAAGCGCAGCCCCTTCGGGGCCTGCCCGCCGGGAGCGACCCTGGTCGCCCGGCCCTTGCACTGCTTGCCGGTGAACACCGTGGCCACCGACCCCGTCCCGTTGTGGGGAGCGGTGGACCCCTGGGACATCGTGAAGCACTTACCGTCCGGCACGTCCTGCACGTAGAACACCCGGCCCGCGCTCTGGAAGGTGAACGGACCCTTCGAGGCGACCGCGGTTCCCGCGGAGACGGTGAGGGCCATGCCCAGCCCGACGAGAGAGACGGCGAACGGACGGATAACACGCATGATGGATCCCCTGGTGGTACACGGTGCACGACGAAGCGGAATTGCTTCACCCGCCTGGACAACGACGCCCGTCCCCGGGCGACACGAGCGGCGGACTTGGTCGGATCGTCGGACGGTGTGCGAACTCGGTCCACGGTCCGGGCCGGCAGGAGCCCGCCGGATCGGCGGTTGACTTCGAGCGCACTCCAGCACCTAGCGTCCTGAACAGATCGTTTCGACTTCAGGATCGACTTCAGGAGGCAGCGCCATGACCACCGTTCCCGCTCTCCCCACCCGCCACCTCGGCACCCTGGCGGTCGCCGCGCAGGGCCTGGGCTGCATGGGCATGAGCCACGGCTACGGCGCCACGGACGACACCCAGTCCATCGCGACCCTGCACCACGCCCTGGACCTCGGGGTGACCCTGCTCGACACCTCCGACTTCTACGGCTCCGGGCACAACGAGGAGCTGATCGGGCGGGCCATCGCCGGGCGACCGCGGGACGAGGTGGTACTCGCCACGAAGTTCGGTTTCGCCAACCGGCTGGGCGAGCCCATCCAGATCCGCGGCGACGCCGCCTACGTGCGGCAGGCCTGCGAGGCGTCGCTGCGCAGGCTCGGCGTCGACCACATCGACCTCTACTACCAGCACCGGGTCGACCCGTCCGTACCGATCGAGGAGACCGTCGGCGCCATGGCCGAGCTGGTGCGGGAGGGGAAGGTGCGCCACCTCGGGCTCTCCGAGGCCGGCGCGGACACCATCCGGCGGGCGCACGCGGTGCACCCGATCGCGGCGCTGCAGAGCGAGTGGTCGCTGTGGACCCGTGACCTGGAGGCGGAGATCGCCCCGGTCTGCCGTGAGCTCGGCATCGGCATCGTCCCGTTCTCGCCGCTCGGCCGCGGTTTCCTGACCGGTCAGTACAGCTCGGTGGAGAAGCTGGACGCCAACGACGTGCGGCGCACCCAGCCGCGCTTCGCCGACGGCAACCTGGAGCGCAACCTGGCGATCGTGGCGAAGCTGAACGAGCTGGCCGAGGCCAAGGGGATCACCGCCGGGCAGCTCGCCCTGGCCTGGGTCCAGCACCGGGGCCAGGACGTGGTGCCGATCCCCGGCACCCGGCGCCGCACGTACCTGGAGGAGAACCTCGCGGCCCTGGCGATCGAGCTGTCCCCGCAGGACCTCGCCGCCATCGAGGCCGCCGCCCCGGCGGAGCAGATCGCCGGCACCCGCTACGACGCGACCAGCCTCACCTACGTCAACAACTGAGACCGGGCCGCCGGGGTCCCCCGTCGGAACCAGCTGTTCCGGGCTCGGAAGGGGCGATCTGCGAGGATGGTCGGTATGACCGTACTCGGCAGGAATCATGTGACGGTGACCGGCCGGGCCGGGGGGCCGGTGGTCATGCTGGCGCACGGCTTCGGCTGTGACCAGAACATGTGGCGGCTGGTGGTGCCACTGCTGGAGGAAGACTTCACCGTGGTGCTCTTCGACCACGTGGGAGCGGGACGGTCCGATCTGTCCGCGTGGAGCCGGGAGCGGTACTCCTCCATGGAGGGGTACGCCCAGGACGTACTGGAGATCTGCCGCGAGCTGGCTCTCGGGCCGGTGACCTTCGTGGGGCATTCGGTGAGCGCGATGATGGGCGTGCTGGCCGCCGCGTGGGAGCCGGAGGCGTTCTCCGGTCTGGTGCTGCTCGCCCCGTCCCCGTCCTTCATCGACGATCCCGAGCACGGCTACCGGGGCGGCTTCAGCGCCGAGGACATCCATGAGCTGCTGGAGTCGCTGGACGCGAACTATCTGGGCTGGTCGGGCGCGATAGCACCGGTGATCATGGGGAATCCCGACCGTCCGGAGCTGGGCGAGGAGCTGACCAACAGCTTCTGCCGCACCGATCCGGACATCGCCCGCGTCTTCGCCCGGGTGACGTTCCTCTCCGACAACCGCGCGGACCTCGCCAAGGTCACCGTGCCCACCCTGGTCGCCCAGTGCTCCAGCGACGCGATCGCGCCCCCGGAGGTCGGCGCCTTCGTCCAGGCGCGGATCCCCGGCAGCCGACTGATCACGCTGAACGCGACCGGGCACTGCCCCCAGCTGGCCGCCCCCGAGGAGACGGCCGCCGCGATCGCCGCCTTCGCGGGGGCGGACCGCTGATGTGCCCGGCCGCCGACGGCGGGGAGCCCGTTCGCCGGGAGCGGCCGGCCGACGACCACACGGCGTTCGCCGCCCTGCTGGAGGACAGCGCGGAGGACTTGTACGAGCATGCGCCGTGCGGGTACCTCTCCACCCTGCTGGACGGCACGATCGCCAAGGTCAACACGACGCTGCTGGACTGGCTGGGGTACGAGCGGGGCGACCTGGTGGGTGAGCGGTCCTTCTCCGACCTGCTCACGGTGGGTGGCCGGCTCTACCACGAGACCCATTACGCTCCCCTCCTGCGTATGCAGGGGGAGATCAGCGGGATCGCGCTGGAGCTCAGGGCGGCCGACGGCAGCCGTCTGCCGGTGCTGGTGACGTCCACGGTCAAGACGGGCGGCAACGGACAGCCGCTGCTCATCCGCACCACCGTCTTCGACGCCCGCGACCGCCGCAAGTACGAGGAGGAGCTGCTGCGCGCGCGCCGGGAGGCGGAACGCGAGCGCGAGGAGCTCAAGCGCCTCAACACCACCCTCCAGCAGACCCTCCTGCCGTCGGCGCTGGCGCGGGTGCCGGGCCTGGAGGTGGCCGCGCACTACCACATCGCCTCCGCGGACAGGGTCGGCGGCGACTTCTACGACCTGTTCCCCCTCTCCGCGGGCACCTGGGGCCTGTTCCTGGGCGATGTCTGCGGGAAGGGCGCCGGCGCGGCGGCCGTCACCTCGTTGGTGCGCTACACCCTGCGCGCGGCTGCCGTCTACGACCCCGACCCGGCCGCCGTGCTCACCAACCTCAACACGGTCCTCAACCACGAGTACCACGGCGCCGACCCCAGGTTCTGCACGGTCGTCTTCGGGCTGCTCACCTTCTCGGGCGGTGCCGGGGAGGGTTTCCGCATCACCCTGGCCGGCGGCGGCCATCCTCCGGCGCTGCTGATGAGCGCGGACGGGGGCGCCGAGTACGCGCACATGCCGGGCGGCCAGCTCATCGGCGTGCTGCCCCACCCGCACATCGCCACCAGGACCCTGCGCCTGGCCCCCGGCGACACCCTGCTGCTCCACACGGACGGCCTCACCGAGGCCCGTACCGCGCCCGCCGCGGAAGGGGAGCGCCGCCGCGACCGCTACGGCGACGACGCCCTCCTCGCCTTCGCCGGCGCCCTGGGCCCGACGACCGCGCCCGGAGCCGTCGCCGCCGTCCGCGATCTGCTCACCACGCTCGGGCCGGGCGTGGACGACGACACGGCGGTCCTGGCCATCAGCGTGCCGCGGCCGGAGGCGGCCCGCTCCGGCCTGTGAACTCCCTACGCGGCGGCCTGTGTCACGCTTGGTCGTCCTGGGGCAGATGCGTCTTCGCGTCGGCGTACGTGCCCTCTCCCGTCGAGCCGGCCGGTGCGTACACCAGGTGCAGCACGCCCGTCCCGAACGCCTTGGACGAGAGCAGCCTCAACGGGATCGCGGACTCGCCCTCGTCGAACAGGCGCATGCCCTTGCGCACCGCCAGGGGGTGCACCAGCAGATGCAGCTCGTCGAGGAGGCCGGCCGCCAGGAGCTGGCGGACCACCGAGATCGAGCCGCTGAGCGAGATGTCGCCGCCGGGGCCGTTCTTCAGGGCGGTGACGGTCTCGACGAGATCGCCTTGGAGCTGCTCGGAGTTGCGCCAGGTGAAGTCCAGCTTCCGGCGCGAGGCGACGATCTTGCGGGCGTCGCCGAGCGTCTTCGCGAAGCCCGCGTCCTCACCCCCGGCCGCCTCCCGCTCCGGCCACGCCCCGGCGAAGCTGTCGTAGGTCTTGCGGCCGAACAGGATGGTGTCGGCGGTGCCGAGCATCGCACCGACGGCCTCGCCCATCTCGTCGTCGAAGTACGGGAAGTGCCACTGGTCCGGCGCCTCCACGACCCCGTCGAGCGAGATGAAGAGGCCAGCCGTGATCTTCCTCATGATGTTCCTCCAGAAAGGACGCCGTTGCGGTCTGCCTCATGAGACCACCGGGCCTCCGGAAACTCATCGGTGGTGCGACGGCCGTTTGCCGGCCTCAGCAGAGCCTGCGGTAGCCGACCTCCGGGATCAGCTCGTGCCATTCCTTCCTGCTGAACTCCTTGCCGACGCGCCGGCAGAGATCGGCGGAGAGGTCCTGGGGAGCCAGCGGGTAGGAGTGCCAGGGGATGAGACGGCCCGCCGCGTACAGAGTGTGGCCGTCCGGGGCGAAGGCGAGGGACTGGATCACGTCGCCGTGCGTGGGCAGGGCCGCCCCGAGGGCGCGCCGAGTGCGGGTGTCCCACAGTTGCAGCAGCCCGTCCGAGCTCGCGGCAGCCAGGGTCCGCCCGTCCTCGGAGAGCGCGAGGGCGGAGAACTGGGCGAAATCACTGCTCGGTGGCCCGGTGTCGTCCGCCCTGAGCGTGAAGGGCGCCCCGTCCCCTCGTCCGCTCTCGTCCCACACCATGATCTGTGGGTAGGAGGCCTCCCCCGAAGCCATCAGTCCGCCGCCGCGGGCCGTGACGCCCAGCATGTCCGGGGAGTGCGGGTGCAGGGTGGTGCGCCCGGTCCTCAGGTCGGTGACGTAACCGCCCACGGTGATGGCCTCGTTCCCGGTCGGCGGGAACGGGAAGCCGGTCCCGGCATTGTCGGCCACCTTCGCCAACGCGCCCTTGTGGACGTCCCAGAGCTCCAGGATCCTGTGCTCCTCCGTCTCCCGGACGGCCAGCAGTGTCCTTCCCCTGGGGTCGAGGGCGATGTCCAGGGTCCGCTGGCGCGGTTTCCCGGGGGAAGTGAGATCGACGACGGCTTTCGTCCGGCGCGTTTCCGTGTCGAGCAGCGTGATCTCCTGGCGCGGCAGCGGCTGCAGCGGACTCACCACGCCGTAGGCGAGCGTCCGGCCGTCGGCACTGAACGCCATGGCGCCGCCGCAGGCGTCGGTGTCCGCCGGGCAGGTACGGGACGGCAGGCCGGCGATGACTTTTCCGCTCGCCCCGTCACGGATCTGGAAGGCCACACGGGAGCCATGGCGCACCGAGGTCGCCAGGATGCGGGTGTCCGGGCTGAACACCGCGCGGCCCACCGGGTCCTCGACCGCCGCCGCACGCACGACGCCGCGCACGTCCAACGTCCGGACCGCGGTCGTGCCGTGACCGCCGAGGAAGCGCAGCAGCCCGCGTTCGGTGTCCAGCCGCACGCTCCTGGCCTCCTCGTCCCCGAGCGGGTAGCGGAAGACCGGCGCCGACGGGGCGGCCGTGCGCCACATCAGGATCTCCTTCCCGGCGACGGCCACGAGCAGCCGTCCGTCGGCGCTGAACTCCGCCTCCTTCAGGCCGTGTTGCTCGACGGCGAGCTCCTGACGGCCGGTGGCCAGGTTCCAGGTGCGCACACCCGTACCGTCCATGACGGTCAGGCCGTGTCCGTCGGGGGTGAACCGCATACGGTGGAAGTCGCCGGCGGCGGGACAGCGGGCGTGGGCGTCAAGGGCGCGCGGCAGCGGCAGGGTGCGCTTCGCCGCCATGTCCCAGACTTCGAGCCGGTCGCCCTCCGGGCACAGGGCGAGCAGGCGCTCGTCCGGTCCGACCGCCACCCGCCGCACGTCCAGCGGGTGTCCCGGGGTGTGCGTGAACAGCGGGCGCCGGGCGGCGACGTCCCATACGCGGAGGGACGGGGTGCCGTAGGAGTCGGTGAGCACCAGGGCCCGGCCGTCGCCCTGGAAGCCGCCGACGGTCAGGACGGATCCCGGGAGGGCGGGCAGTTCTCGCGGGAACTGACCGACGTGCCACAGGCGGAGCTCTCCCCTGCTCTTCAGCAGAACGGTCCGGCCGTCCGGGGTCACGTCCAGCCCCTCGCCCAGCAGCGGAACGGACGACAGCGTGCGATGGCTGTCGACGTCGCGCCGTACGGCGGCGCCCCCGACGAACACGGTCAGCGTACGGCCGTAGCGGTCGAGGAAGCGGAGAGCGGTGGGATCGGGGTCCGGGCCGGGACCGGCGTCGGTGTCCTGGTCGGGCCGGGAGGCCGCGGCGACCAGGGCGGCGCGCGCCTCCGGGATGTGCGCGAACTTCCAGGCGGCGAGGCTCAGCCGCATGGCGGTCTGCGGGTCGGACTTCACATAGCTCTGCGCGAGCGCGGCGGTGCTGCGGGCGGCCGACTGGTCGCGCTGCTGGTCGCGGGCGCGGCCCTGCTGCCAGGCGACGCTGGTGGCGACCACCGCCAGGACGACGAGGACGGAGAGGGCGGAGGTGACCGCCCGCCGTATCAGACGGGTCCGGCGGTGCGCACGGCCGCTCGCGGTCAGAAACGCCTCTTCGACGGTGGTGAGGTCGATCCGCCGGTCCGCCGTGCCGAAGGCGGCCCGCGCCTGGGCGAGACGGGCACCGCGCAGCAGGGCGTCGGAGTCCCGGTTCAGGTCGTGCCAGTCCTGGGCGGCTTCGGCGAGCTGACGGTGGGCGCGCAGCCGGTCGCGGTCCCGCTCGATCCACTGGCGCAGCCGCGGCCAGGCGGTGATGAGGGCCTCGTGGGCCAGGTCGACACGCTGCTCGTCCAGAGTGATCAGACGGGCCCGGGCCAGCCGCTCCAGGACGGGACCGGCGTGCACGGCGTGGACGGCCTCCAGCTCCTCGCGGGCGGCGGGGCGCCGGGTGTCGGGGGTTCCGTCGCCGGGGGTGATCAGCCGCAGCAGGATCTGCCGGGCCACCTCCGCCTGGCCGTCCGGCAGTTGGGCGTACGCGTGCTCGGCGCTCTGGGCGATCGCCCCGTGAAGCCCCCCGGCCAGTTCGTACGCCTGGAGGGACAGGGTGCGCCCCCGGCGGCGGCGCCAGGTCTCGAGCAGGGCGTGGGAGAGCAGGGGCAGGCTGCCGGGTTCGGCGGTCGCCTCCTCCAGCACCCGGGCGGTCAGGGAACGTTCGACGATCAGCCCCTCGGCGGCGGTGGACTTGAGGACCACGTCGCGCAACTCGGCGGGGGTCAGCGGCCGGACGGGCAGGGTCGCCTCGTGGACGACGGCGGAGAGGTCGGGGTGTTCGAGGCAGTGGCTGTAGAAGTCGGCGCGGATCCCCAGCACCGCCCGCAGCCGGCTCGCGGGGTCGCGGGCGCCCATCAGGAGGGCGATGAACCGATTGCGCTCGTCCGGGTCGTGGCAGAGGGTGAAGACCTCCTCGAACTGGTCCACGATCAGCCAGGTGTCCCCCTCGGCGGCGTCCGGGACGAAGACCCCTCCGTGGTCGCGGGCGGGGTGCGGTCCCGGGGTGAGGATCCGGACGGCGGCGGACCGGTTGCCGGGTTCCCGTGTGTCGCGTAATCGAGGGATCAGCCCGGCGCGCAGCAGGGACGACTTGCCGCTGCCGGACGGGCCGAGGACGGCCGTGACGCGATGCTCCAACGCCGTCCGTGCCAGCTCGGCTGTGAGCCGGTCGCGTCCGAAGAACCGGCCCGCGTCGGCGGGTTCGTACCGTGCGAGCCCCCGGAAGGGCGGCACGGCGCTCTCGTCGTCCTCCCGGATCCGGCAGGCCTCCCGCCGGGAAGCCTCCTGCCAGCGCATTTCCCAGCCGCCGGGATCGGCGCCGCAGGCCGTCACATAGGCGAGTGCCACCGCGAGCGAGGGCAGAGTGTCACCGGAGGCCGCGCGGGACAGGGCGGCGGCGGAGTACTCCACCCGGCGGGCCATCTCCCGGTACGTCGGGCTGCCCACCTCCAGGCGCAGGCGCCGCAGTTCCTGGGCGAACTGCCGTACGGGTCCGCCCGCCGGACCGATCGGCTTCTCACTGCGTCCCACCGTGTCCCCATTCAGTGATCACATGTTCTTCAGGCTACGAACGGTGGCCGGGACCGGCAAGCAGGGCCCCGGCCACCTCGTCGTCGACGGCACCGGTGCCGCTGATCCGGGGTGCGCGGCCCTTGACGGACCGGACGCGCGCCCTGCCGGACACCGCGCCACCCCCGTGGGCGGCGGTACCGGGCTCGACCCGTCGATTCCACCGCCCGACCGATTGATGCGCAGCCCCCGTCCGGCCTGCTCATCAATGCTCCGGCCCCTGTCCGTACCCCGAGCCCGCGCTGTCGCCCGGGGCCGGCCCTGCCTGCTCGCGGCTGCCCGCCGGTGGCCGCCGGTGGCCGCCGGGTAGGCTCCGCGCCATGTCCACCAGCACCTTCGTCCCGCCCGGCTTCGTCGTCCCCGAGAGTCTGTCCGGTACGGGGTTCCGACTGGAGCCCCTGAACGGGCGGCACAACGAGGCCGATCACGCGGCCTGGACGTCGAGCGTCGACCACATCCGCGCCACCCCCGGCTTCCGGAACCGCGACTGGCCGCCGCCCGCCGGCATGAGCCTGGAGGAGAACCTCCGCGATCTGGACAAGCACGCGGAGGACTTCGCGCGGCGGACCGGCTTCACCTACTCCGTCCTGGACGACGGGGACGAGGTGATCGGCTGTGTGTACATCTATCCGTCGAGCACGGACAGCCGGGTGGCACAGGTGAGTTCCTGGGTGCGCGCCGACCGCGGCGGCCTTGACGGGCCGCTCCACGACGCGGTGGCCGTGTGGCTGTCCTCGGCATGGCCGTTCGAGCGGTTCGAGTACGCGCCGAGGACGTGACCGCGGCGGCCGGGAACAGCCGCTCGGCTGCCGGTGACGCCGCGTCACCCCGGTACCGGCCCGTTCCGGGTGTGCCACCGGGCCAGTTTGGCGAGCAGGAAGACCAGGGCCGCCGCGCAGGCCACCGCGCCCCACGCGGGCAGCAGCAGGACGGCGGGCAGCAGCATGCCCGGGGTGAGGACGAGGCAGGGCACGTACCACCGCAGTACCTGGCGCAGCCCGTCCCCGTAGCGCGTGGAGATGGCCGCGTTCGCGCTGTAGAAGGCGAGGAGGCCGCCGCAGAGCGCCCACGCGGCGCCCCCGGGCAGTACGCCGTGGGGCTCGGCCACCGCGGTGCCGAGCGCCGCCGCGAGCACGGTGATCCCGCAGACCAGCACGAACGGCAGATACATCACGGTGTCCCGTATGACCTCGGTCGCCCGGCCCGACTGGGCCCGGCTCAGACCGCGCTCGGCGGCTCCCGTTCCCCAGACGAAGAAGATCAGGCCGAGTTCGGCGGCGACCACGAAGGAGAACAGCGCGGTCGCGCCGGAGGCGGCGGTGAAGTGCTCCCCGAAGGTGACGACCACCGTGAAGACGCTCTCGCCGAGCACGATCACGACGAACAGGCCGATCCGCTCGACCAGATGCTCCACCGACATGCGCTCGTACGGCGCGGTGCCCATCCCCGCCCGGATCGCGAGCAGCGCCATCTCCATGGCGATCGCCACTCCCCACACCGCGAACCGCCCACCGCTCGGCAGTACGGCCGAGACCGCCCACAGCGCGGCGGGCACCAGGCAGTACAGCAGGGGCCGCCACAGCGGCAGCGGGCTGCCCGGGCGGCGGGCGTGGCCGAACCAGATGAGGAACAGCACCAGCCGCACCCAGGCGGCCCCCAGCGCGTACGCCCAGGCCCGGTTGCCCAGGCCGGCCGGGGACGCCGCGGCCATCAGCCCGAGCGGGGGCATCGCCGCGAGCAGCATCCCCTGCACACGGGGCGAGGCCGAGCCGAAGAGGTTGACCGTCACGGTCAGGTTCGCCCACGCCCACCACGCCGGGAAGAACAGCACCAGGAACGTCCCGAACTCGGCCGGGCCCGGGTCCCCCCGCAGCCCCTGCGCGAGCACACTGACCGTCACCACGAAGACCAGGTCGAAGAAGAGCTCGAACCAGCCCGCGCGGTGTTGCTCCGCCCCGTCGACCGTACCGCCGGCGGCCCCGCCCTGTGTCGTCTCGCTCACCCGCCCACTGTGCGAGGCCCACGGGTGGGTGGAGACCGGGCGCGCCGGGAAGCGGCGGGCGCGCCGCCCGGGCGGGCCAGCGGCAGGCCGCGCGCTGTCTCGCTCAGCGGTCGGGAACGGCGACTCCCAGACAGATCGGATGTCCCGGAACCGGGGAGATGAGGACCCCCTTATGGCTCTCACACAGCTCTGTTCGACATACTTCGCGCCGTGGACCAGCGAACAGATGACCAGCCGACCGCCCTCAACGCCGCCCTGAACGCCGCCGCCCTGAACCCGGCGCACGTCCCCGGGCTGATGCCCGCGCCTGCCCCGGCGCCGGAAGCGCCCGCGGACCGGCGGGACGGGGCCGAGCCGGAGTCCGAGCCCGAAGACGCCGCCGCGGAAGGCGTGGTGACGGACGATGTGGAGGACGCGCCCGGCGCAGCCGCCGCACCGGCGCCGGACGCCGAGGCCGACGATCCCGCTCCCGAACGCCCCGGTCCCGGCGCGGCCGATGACGGGCCCGTCTTCTCCGTGTCCGACCGGCGGGGCGCCATCACCGCCGACCGCTCCGGAATCCGGCTGTCCCTGGACGGTGAGGAGGCCGAGTTCGGCTGGGACGAGCTGAGCGCCGTCGAGTACGCGACCTCCCGCTGGACCCGCCGGTTCACGATCACCGTGCATCTGCCCCGGCCGCGCTGGTTCCGCAACGACGTCCAGGCCGACGACCGGGCGAGCCTCGACCGGTGGTCCGAGCAGCTCGAAGAAGTACTGAACGCGTACTTCGAGGAGTAGGCCCCGCCCACCGGCACGCCCTGTGCCAACGCCCGCACCGCGCCGAGTCGCCCACCCGAGGCCTCGGCGCGGACGTCGTCGTACCCGTGGCCTGATCCGCCTGGCTGAACCGTGCCGCCGCGAACTGTGGCGCGGCGGTTGGTGCGGACGGGAAGGGTAGGAGGGGGAGAGCACGGTCCCACTCCCTGTCAGGAGGCCGCCTGTGGCTACCCATTCGACCCCGGCTCCCCGTCGCCGGCCGCCGCCGGACTACGGGATGGTCCGCCCGAAGCGCTCGGTGTGGTCGGGGGTGCTCATCGGGGTCGGGATCGCCGCGTTCGTCGACGAGACGGTGTTCCACCAGCTTCTGCACTGGCACCACTTCTACGACAAGTCCACCCCGGGCGCGGGGCTGGTCTCCGACGGCCTCTTCCACGCCTTCGGCTGGCTGGCCGTCGTCACCGGTCTGATGCTGGTGGCGGACCTGCGGCGGCGCGGGGCGCTCTCCGGAGTGGGCCTGACCGGCGGAATCCTGCTGGGTGCGGGGTTCTTCCAGCTCTACGACGGGACGGTCCAGCACAAGCTGCTCAAGCTGCACCAGATCCGCTACCACGTCGACCTGGTCCCCTACGACTGGACGTGGAACGTACTGGCCGTGATCCTCCTGGCCGTGGGCGCGGTGCTGGTGAGGCGCTCCAGCACGCGTGAGGCGCCCGGGACCGAGGCGGCGGAGGGCCTGGAGCCGCGTCGGTGACGCCCGCGCACGGCGAACAGGCCATGGGCGCCCCGGCGGCCCTGGCCACCGTGCTCGCCCTCGCAGCGGCGGCGGGATACCTCCTGGCCGCGCGGCGGCTGAGGCGCCGGGGGGACGCGTGGCCGTGGGTGCGGGACGCCTCCTTCACCACGGGTCAGGGAAGCCTGGTCGTGGTCGCGCTGGTGCCGCTGCCGGGCGGCGAGTTCACCGCGCACATGGTCCAGCACCTGGTCATCGGCATGGTGGCGCCGCTGCTGATGGTGCTGGGGCGTCCGGTGACCCTCGCCCTGCGGGCCCTGCCGGCCGGGCGCGCGCGGCGCGGTCTGCTGGCCGTGGTCCGCTCGCGCCCCCTCGGTCCGCTGTTCCTGCCGCCGGTGGCCGCGGTGCTCGACGTGGGCGGTCTGTGGCTGCTCTACCGCACCGGCCTCTTCGCCCGCCTCCACGACCACCCGTGGCTGCACGCCGCCGTCTCCACCCATGTCCTGGCCGCCGGGCTGCTGTTCACCTTCACCCTCTGCCAACTCGACCCCGTACGCCACCGGTACGGCCTGCCGCTGCGCGCCGCCACCCTGGTGGCGGCGGCCACCGCCCATGCGGTCCTCGCCAAGACCCTCTACGGCACCTCCCCGCCCGGCACGGCCTTCCCCGCCCACGATCTGGCCCGCGCGGCGGAGGCGATGTACTACGGCGGCGACCTGGTGGAGATCGCGCTGGCCGTGGTTCTGGCCCGGCGGTGGTACACCGCCGCGGGCCGGCTGCTTCCGGCCGGGTCCTCACCGCACCGGGCCCTGTGAGCCCGGGGGCTCGACCGTGGCCCAGAAAGCACACTGGTGGGCCGTCTCGAAGTCGGTGCGCGGGGCGATCGCGTCCGGGGCCAGCGAGAGCGGCCGGTAGGGAGCCGGGGCGGTGGCCGGCCAGGTGAGGGGGCCCGGGGCCCCGGTGTCGGCGAAACGGGACCAGAACGCCGTCATGGCCTGCGCCAGCCGGGTCTGGGCCGCATCGAAGCGGGGCTCGGGCGCGGCCAGATAGCGGAACAGATACGGGATCTCGGCGCCGTGGTAGGCGCCCAGCGGGAAGCCGGGCGGGGTGTTGTACAGGACGGGCGCGAACCGGTCGGCGAACTCGTACGCGAAGACGCGGCCGGGTGTGGCGGTGGCCAGTCGGCGAGCGGACTCCCGGGTGGGGCAGGCGACGAGGTGGTCGCCGAACGCGGCGCCGAAGGCCAGCCGGTAGTCGCCGCCGTACCGCGACGCGGGGTAGCGCGCGGCGACCCGCGGCCCGTCCTCCTTGAAGAGCGAGGTCAGGACGACGGGGTAGCTGACCGCGTTGAGACGCACTCCGCCGGACTCCACGATGAGCGCGCCGATGGTGCCCTCGTCCAGCGTGCTCCCCATCAGCACCGGGACCTTGGCGTGGTCCCCCGCCGCGATGGCCCGGTCGGGGGGCACCGGCAGCACGGGCGTGCCGGACACCGGCCACCACGGGGCCGCGCCGCTGGTCGGCGCCTTCAGCAGGTCGGCGGCGGACTTGCGGCGCAGGCAGGTCACGGCGGCGGAGGCGTCGCCCGGGCAGCCCGCCCCGGCCCCGAAGGTGCGCCCCGCCGCGGTCGCCTCGGCCGACGGGCGGGACGCCACACCGCACGGCGCGCTCTGGATGACGGCGCGTGCG
This sequence comes from Streptomyces sp. YS-3, assembly GCF_045257485.1. NCBI lineage: Bacteria > Bacillati > Actinomycetota > Actinomycetes > Kitasatosporales > Streptomycetaceae > Streptomyces > Streptomyces sp. YS-3. Next base: position 18,344 of record NZ_JBJHPC010000053.1, read on the forward strand.
AACAGGCCGCGCGAGCCGGGCGCCGCGAGGTGGTCGCAGACGCTGAGACCGCCCGAGGACTGCCCGGCGGCCGTGACCTTGGCGGGGTCGCCGCCGAAGGCCGCCGCGTTCGCCCGTGTCCAGCGGAGCACGGCCTGCTGGTCCAGGAGGCCGTAGTCGCCGGAACCGGTGTCCGGGGCCTCGGCGGTCAGCCCCGGATGGGCCAGGTATCCGAAGGCGCCGAGCCGGTAGTTGGCCGTCACCACGACCAGGCCGCCGGCCCGGGCCGGCCGGGAGGCGTCGTAGTGGGCGGCGGTGCCGGAGACGAAGGAGCCGCCGTGGAACCACACCAGGACGGGCCTGCCCCCGCCGCCCCCGGGCGGGGTGAAGACGTTGAGGTAGAGGCAGTCCTCGTCGGTGACCTCGGAGCCGCCGACGACCGGGCGGGCCTGCTGGGCGCAGGCACCGGCGAACCGGTCCGCGTCCCGGACGCCCGGCCACGGGGTGACCGGCCGGGGCGCCCGCCACCGCCGCTCCCCCACCGGCGGCGCGGCGAACGGGATGCCGAGGAAGGCACGGCCGCCGCCGTCGGTGACGGAACCGCGTACGCGTCCCGCGTCCGTGGTGACCACGGCCGGGTCCCCGGGTGCCCCGGCGCCCGCCCGGGCGGGGACCGCGACGGCGAGGCAGAACAGGGCGAGCAGGGACGCGAACAGGCGGCGTGTGGGGGCCATGGAAAGTTTCTACCCGGCCCGGCGGAGGGTCTTCTTCACCCGAAAGGGGCACACCTGAGCGACCGCGCACCCCCGCGCCGTCACCCCGGGAACGGGCCCGCCACCGGCGGGAACGACGCCCTGACGAGCAGACCGCCGTCCGGGCCCGGGGCGAGGGCGAGACGCCCGCCGAGTTCGGCCGCCCGCTCCCGCATGGACCGGATGCCCACCCCGTCGCCCGACCGGTGTTCCACCAGCCCGTGCCCGTCGTCGCTGACCTCGATGACCACCTCGTCCGGCACCACCCGCACGCGCAGCCCGGCGGCCCCGGCCCCGGAGTGACGTACGACGTTGTTGAGCGCCTCGCCCCCGATGAGGTAGACGGCCACCTCCACGGCGGCCGGCAGATGCGGCAGCGGGTCGGGGCTGAAGCACACGTCCACCGGGAGCCTTTGGCCGAACCGGTCCGCCAACTGGCGCAGGGCGCCGTCGAGCCCGTTGCGGTCCAGCGCGGCCGGTGCGAGACCGGCAGAGATCTGCCGGAGCTCGGCGATGGCCTGCCCGATGCCCTCGGAGGCGGTCTCCAGCGGCCGGGCGGCGGCGGAACCGTCCGGTACGGTGAAGCGCGCGGTGTCGATCTGGAGCCGGGCTCCCGACAGGGCGGGGCCGAGGCTGTCGTGCAGATCGTGCCGCAGGGCGCGGCGCGCCTCCTCCCGCGTCACCACCAGGCGCTCGCGGGCCGCCCGCAGGTCCTCGTAGAGGCGTACGGAGGCGAGCGCGGGGGACGCCTGGTCGGCGAGCGAGCGCAGCACCTCCTCGTCCTGGCGGTCCAGCACCCGCTGGCCGGCCCGGGGCGCCACGTGCAGTCGGCCGAAGACACCGCCTTCGTAGGTGAGGGGGAAGCCGTGGGAGCCGGGCACCGGCTCCCCGGCGGCGGCCAGCGTGCGCGGACCGCCCCGGGTGTCGACCACCACCTCGGCCCCGGGCAGGTTGAGGGTGCTCACCACGGTGTCGCACAGCAGCCGCGGGGCCTGCGCGGGCGCGGCGGTCTGGCTGAGCCGCCGCGAGAGGGCGCGTACGACGTGGTAGGGGCGGGCCCGGTCGCCGTAGTAGACGCGGTCCACCACCCGTACCGCCAGGCGGGCGCAGGGATACAGCAGCGCTCCGGCGGCCAGTCCCACGGTGCCCGACACCAGGGCCTGGGTGCTCAGTCCGCCGGGCAGGGCGCGCAGGACCAGCAGGGAGACCACGGTGTACACGGCGATGAGGGCGGCGGTGAGCAGCAGGGAGCCCAGCATCTTGCGGGTGGCCCGGTCCAGTTGGCCCGAACGGTCGCGGCTGATGCCCCAGATCGCGCAGAACGGCCACAGGAACGCCACGGCGTACGCGTACGACCACAGGGCGCCGGACGGCGGGGCGACGCGGTTGACGTAGAGGAAGACCAGCCACAGCACGTACGGCAGGACGGGGACGATCTGCCGGCGGTCGGGGGTGCGGTACCAGCGCACGGCCATGACCGTGAGGCCGGTCAGCAGGAGGACGGTCGTGAACGGGACGACGGAGACATGGTCGAGCAGGGCCGTGCGCACCCGCTGCCAGGCGCCCCGGGCGAAGGGATCGGGCACGAGGTAGGGGACGGGGTCGGTGTAGGCGGGCACCAGGCTCCACCCGGCGACCAGGACGAGGTAGAGCCGCCAGATCCGGTGCCGGGGCAGTTCGCCGCTCGGCAGATACAGCGGCAGCGCGTAGAAGGTGAACGCGGCCAGCGCGTAGGAGAGCCGGGAGTAGACCGCCAGGGTGGCGCCCAGGCCGTGGGGGGCGTCGGTGACGGTGACCGCGATCAGGCACGCGTCCGCGAGGACGTTGGCCGTGCCGGTGGCGACCAGGAGCGGTCCCAGGAGGCTGCGGGAGTGATGGGCCGTCATGAAGGCGCCCAGCAGGACGACGCCGGTCGCGGCGACGACCGGGACGCCGCGGGGAAGGATGTACGGGGTCAGCCGCGCGTCGTCCAGGTGGGCGAGCGCGAGGACGGCCCAGGTCACCGCGGCGGCGAGGGTCAGGCCGTACGCGGTGAGGGCCGGCGCCGGATGCCCGCCCCGTACGGCTGCCCTCTCGTCCACCGCGGCGCTCCCTCAGTCCTCGTCCCCCAGGCCCGCGTCCCGCGCCCTGGCGACGGCCTCGGCGCGGGTGGTGACCTGGAGCTTGTCGAAGATGTGCGTGACGTGGTTGCGGACCGTCTTCTCCGACAGCACCAGGTGCCGGGCGATACGGCGGTTGTCCAGGCCCCGGGCGATGAGTTCGAGCACCTCCGCCTCGCGCGCGGTGAGCGCCGGGAAGAGCTGCTCGGCGTCGTGGTGGCGGCCCTCGCGCAGCAGCGCGGTGAGTCGGGCCGCGGTCTGCGGGCCGAAGACCGCGCCGCCCGCGGCCACCGTGCGGACCGCGTGCAGCACCTCCCCGGCGCCCGCGCCCTTGACGAGATAGCCGCGGGCACCGGCCTGGAGGGCGGCCAGCAGGCTGCCGTCGTCGTCGGACATGGTGAGCATCAGCACCGGAAGCCCGGGGTGGAGGCCGCCGAGCTGCCGGGTGACGTCGATGCCGGAGGCGTCGGGCAGGGCCAGGTCCATGACGACGACGTCCGGTGTCTCCCGCGCCACGGCCTCCAGCGCCTCGGCGGCGGTGGCGGCCTCGGCGACCACGTCGGTGCCGCCGGTGCTCTCCAGGGCGGCCTTCAGACCGCTGCGGAACAGTGGATGGTCGTCGACGATCAGGACTCGGGGCACGGTGGCGTCCTCGTCTTCATGGCTCACAGGGCGACGTTAACGGCCACTGCGGGCGATCTCCGGTTTTGCCGCCCGCCCGGGCGCCGTCGCGGGCGGCGCCCGGGCAGGGGCGCGGTCAGGCCCGGTGGGTGCCGGTCATCAGCGCGGCCATGTCCTCGGGCGCGATCCACGAGGGCGGGGGCGGCTGGCCCCAGCTGAAGAAGCTCTCGTTGACGTCGAAGACCTCCGGGTCCCAGAGCTGGTCGTCGACGATGCAGTCCATGTCGGAGTAGTACTCCGTGAAGTTGCCCGCCGGGTCCTTGAGGTACCAGAAGAAGTTGGAGCCTATGTGGTGGCGGCCGAAGCCCCAGACATGGCGTTCGGGGTGGTCCTCCAGCATCGCCATGGCGCCGCGCCCGATGTCGTCGACGTCGTCCACCTGCCAGGAGGTGTGGTGCAGGAAGGGCACGGGCGCCTTGAGCACCAGGAGGTTGTGGTGGTCGGTCGTGCAGCGCAGGAACGATCCGGCGTCACCGAGCGAGTCGCTGGTCCGGAAGCCGAGGCCGTCGCCGAAGAAGGCGGCGGTCGCCCGGGGGTCGGGGGTGCCCAGGACCGCGTGCCCCAGCTTGCTGGGCCGCACCCGCTCGGGGCGCAGCAGGCCGGGGGCCCGGCCGGTGGTGCGGTCGGTGCGCCCGGGTCCGTTGTACGGGGTGGGGGGCGT
>NZ_JBJHPC010000521.1:0-5096 GCF_045257485.1 Streptomyces sp. YS-3
GGGGACGCGGGGGAACGGCGGTGCGGGCGTGGGCTCTTCGCCCCTGCGGGGGTGCGCCCTGGTGTCGGGCGTGCTCAAGTTAAGTACCTTTACTTATGGCGTCAAGAGGTCGCCGGGAAACCGTGGGGAGCGATACGTGAGAATGAGCGGATGACCAGCAGTGACGAGGGTGAGCAGCCCTGGAACCCGCAGCGCCAGCGCAACAGCAACGAGCGGCTGCTGCTCGACCGGCTGCGCGCGGGCGGTCCCTCGTCGCGGGCCCAGCTCGCCCGGGAGAGCGGTCTGTCCAAGCCCACGGTCTCCAGCGCGCTGGCCGCGCTCGCCGCCACCGGCCTGGTCCGCGAGGCGGGCACGCACACGCCCGAGCGCGGCCGGTCCGCGGTGCTCTACGCCCCGGACCCGACCGCGGGGTACGCGCTGGGCATCGACATCGGGCGGGCCTGGCTGCGGGTGGCGCTCGCGGACCTGGACGGCGCGGTGGTGGCGCGCTCGGAGGTCCGCAACCAGGCGCGCACGTCCACCACCATGGCCGAGCTGGTCGTCTCCACCGCCCACCGGCTCGTCGCCGGATCGGGTGTGGACGCGGAGAAGATCGCCCAGGCGGTGGTCGGTACGCCCGGGGTGTACGACGCGGAGAAGCGGCGGGTGCGCTATGCCCAGCACCTGCCGGGCTGGGGCCGGCCGGGCCTGTTCGACCGGATGCGGGACGGGCTCGGGATGCCGCTGGCCGTGCACAACGACGCCAACCTGGCGGCGCTGGGCGAGTACACCTTCGGCGTCGGGGCGGGCAGCCGCCTCTTCGTGTACGTACTGATCGGCACCGGGCTCGGCATGGGCGTGGTCAGCGAGGGGCAGCTCTTCACCGGGGCGCACGGCGGCGCCGGCGAGATCGGCTTCCTGCCCTGGCCGGGGCGGCAGAAGCCGGACACCCTGGAGGACGCGGTCTCCGGTGACGCGGTCGTGGCGGCGGCCCGCTCGCACGGTATGGCCGGGCCGCTCACGGCGAAGGACGTCTTCGACGCGGCACGGGCCGGGGACCCGGCGGCGGTCAAGGCGGTCGAGCTGGAGGGCGAGCGCCTGGCCCACACCGTGGCGGCGGTCGCCGCGGTGCTCGACCCGGATCTGGTGGTGCTGGGCGGCGGTGTGGGGCACAGCGCGGATCTGCTGCTGCGGACGGTCCGGGAGACGCTGCGCACCCTGACGCCGCTGCGCCCGAAGGTGGCGCCGAGTTCGCTCGGTGAGGACGCGGTGCTGCTCGGTGCGGTGGCGACGGCGCTGGGCACGGCCCGGGACGTGACCTTCGAGCGGCGGACCCGCTCCGGGCACCCGGGTCGTTGACATGGCTCACTCAGGTCTCTACCTTCGGGGTGCGAGTTAGTAAGGATTCCTAACTTTGATGCCCGACCTGGACACCGGGAGCCCACCGTGTTCCACCGTCGCCCTCTCGTCCGCCGCAGAACCGCCGCAGCCGCCGTACTGACGCTCACCCTGGCGCTCCTCTCGGGGGTCCAGGAGGCAACTCCCGCCGCCCGCGCGGCGGTCGCCCCCACCACGACGGCGCTGTCCGGGTACGCCATCCAGTCCACCGCCGCGGTCACCGACCCGGCGGCGGCCGTCTCCAGCCCCGGCTACCCGGCGACGGGCTGGTACCGGGCGGGGCCCCGCTCCACCGTCCTCGCCGCCCTGCTGGCGGCGGGCAAGTACGCCGACCCCTTCTACTCCACCAACCAGAAGAAGATCCCCGCCGCGGACTTCGCCGTTCCCTGGTGGTACCGCTCGGACTTCACCGTCGCGGACACCTCCGCGCGTACGTATCTCGACTTCAGCGGGGTCGTCTCGGCCGCCGACGTGTTCGTCAACGGGCGTCAGGTCGCGGACCGGGGCGCGGTCGCCGGGGCCTACACGCGCCATGAGCTCGACATCACCTCGGCCGTGAGGTCCGGCACCAACACCGTCGCCTTCCGCGTCCAGCCCAACGACCCCAGGAAACACCTCACCATGGGGTGGATCGACTGGCTCCAGCCGCCGCCCGACGAGAACATGGGCATCGTCCGGGACGTGCTGGTGCGCCGCGGCGGCCCCGTCGCGCTGCGCGACGCGCATGTCGTCACCAGCCTCGCCGTGCCCTCGCTGGCGAGCGCCGAACTCACGGTCAAGGCCCTGGCCCGCAACGACTCCGCGAACACGGTGACCACCACCGTCTCCGGCACGATCGGCGCCGTCTCCTTCGGCCAGGACGTCACCCTCGCCCCGCACGAGAGCAGGGCCATCACCTTCACCCCCGCCGCCCACCCCCAGCTCCGGATCGCCTCGCCGCGCGTGTGGTGGCCGGCCGGGATGGGCGAACAGGCGCTCTACGCACTGGACATGACCGCCTCCGTCTCCGGCGGCATCTCCGACACCGCGCACGAGTCGTTCGGCATCCGCGACGTGAAGGCGCCGCTCGACGCGGCAGGCGCACGGCAGTACTCGGTCAACGGCCGTCCGCTGCTCATCAAGGGCGGCGGCTGGTCGCCGGACGAGTATCTGCGCTGGGACCGCACCTACGCGGAGGACCGGCTCAGATACGCGCTCGACCTCGGCCTCAACACCATCCGGCTGGAAGGGCACATCGAACCGGACGAGTTCTTCGACCTCACGGACCGGTACGGCATCCTCACCCTCCCCGGCTGGGAGTGCTGCGACAAGTGGGAGGGGCAGGTCAACGGGAGCGAGCCGGGCGACAAGTGGAGCGCGGCGGACTACCCGGTCGCGAAGGCGTCGATGGCCGCCGAGGCGGCCCGGCTGCGCGACCACCCCAGCGTGATCTCCTTCCTCGTCGGCAGCGACTTCGCCCCGGACGCCACGATTGAGAAGACGTATGTGGACGCCCTGCGGGCCGCCGACTGGCCCACCCCGGTGGTGGCCGCCGCCTCCGACAACTCCGCGCCCATCAGCGGCCGTTCGGGCATGAAGATGAGCGGCCCCTACGACTGGGTGCCGCCCAACTACTGGTACAACAAGCAGGAGGGCGGGGCCACCGGCTTCAACTCCGAGACCAGCGCCGGACCCGACATCCCCACCCTGGACACCCTGCGCCGCATGATGTCACCGGCCGAGCTGGACACGCTCTGGAAGAACCCCTCGGCCAAGCAGTACCACCGCTCCCCCTCGTCGGCCTTCGCCACCCTCGGCATCTACGACGCGGCCCTGACCGGCCGTTACGGCGCCCCGACCGGCCTGGACGACTATGTGCGCAAGGCCCAGCTCGCCCAGTACGAGAACGTGCGCGCCCAGTACGAGGCGTACGCCCGCAACGCCAAGGACGCCTCGAAACCCTCGACCGGGGTCGTCTACTGGATGTTCAACAGCGGCTGGACGTCCCTGCACTGGCAGCTCGTGGACCGCTACCTCGACCAGGGCGGCGCGTACTTCGGCGCGAAGAAGGCCAACGAGCCGCTGCACGTCCAGTACTCCTACGACGACCGCTCCATCGCGGTGGTGAACAGCCGGCACGCGCCCGTCTCCGGTCTCACGGCACGGGTGACGCTCTTCAACACCGACGGGACGCCGAAGTACGACCGGACGGCGACCGGGCTGACCGTGGGCGGGGACGGGGCGCGGACGACGGCGCTCACCGTCCCGGCGAACGTCGCCGGCCTGTCCACCACCTACCTCGCCCGGCTGCTGCTCACCGACGCGACCGGCAAGGAGGTGAGCCGCAATGTGTACTGGCTCTCCACCAGGGCGGACGTCCTCGACTACGCGAAGACCGACTGGTACCACACCCCCACCACCGCCTACGCCGATCTCAAGGGGCTGGGCACGATGGCGAAGGCGGCGGTGACCGCCACCGGCACCACCACCGCGAAGGGCGACGGCACCTCGACGACCACCGTCACCCTCGCCCGTACCGGGGCGGGGGCGGCCCCGGCGCTGCTCACCGACGTCCATCTCGTGGACGCCGGGGGCGCCCCGGTCCTGCCCGTCCACTGGTCCGACAACCAGGTATCGCTGTGGCCCGGTGAGACGGCGACGCTGACCGCCACCTACCGGACCGCCGACCTGCACGGCTCCGCCCCGCGGCTGCGGGTCTCCGGCTGGAACACCCCGACGGCCACGGTCCACGGCTGAACCGGTCCGGCGGGTGCCGGGCCGGTGGGGGCGCTCAGGTCCTCGCCAGCACCGGCCACAGGGCCGGGTCCTCGAAGTTCAGGGCCCACAGGGAGGTGTTGCGGACGCCGTAGCGGGCCAGGACCGGCAGGTCCGCCTCGACGCCCCGGGCGTCCTGGTACCAGACCTCGCGGGCCGTCTCCCCGTCCTGGTAGCTGAAGTGGGGGGTCTGCGACACGGGATCGAGCTGGTACGGGGCGCCCTTCTCCACCCGCAGGGCCTCGGCCTCCCGCCAGGTGACGTGCCGGGCCCGGCCGCCGCCCCCGGCGGGCCAGTCCCATCCGTAGGCGGGCAGCGCCATCTCGATCCGGGCGGGCGGGATCAGTACGGTGGCGCGGCGCAGGATGTCCTCGTACCAGTCCACCCCGGCGAGCGGACCGGGGGTGCCGCCCGACCAGTGCCGGTCGTACGCCATGATCCGTACCCGGTCGGCGGCCCGGCCGAGCGCCGCGTAGTCCCAGACGCGGCCGGTGGTCGCGGTCTGCGGTGACACGGTGCTGACGCACTTCTTGGCTACGGCGTGCAGGCGGGCGCAGAGCTCGCCGATGAAGGTGGCGTAGGCGGCCCGCACCGCGGGGTAGTCGGCGTCGCCGGTCGGGGCGATGGACTCGTAGTCGATGTCGAGGCCGTCGTAGGCGCGGCTGCCCGCCACGGCGAGCAGGGCCGTGATGTGGGCGGCGCGGCGGGCCGGGTCGGTGAGGATGGCGGCGAGGGCGCCGGGCTCCATCGTCTCCATGACGGTGGGCACCACCGCGATCCCGGCCGCGTGCAGCCCGTCGACGATGCGCTGGGCGCCCGCGCCCGGATGCCCGTCGATCTGTTCGTCGCCGACCGCCTGGTACCAGAACGGGCTGACGGTGTGCAGCTGGGCCGCGTGGCGCAGGGCGTCCTGGTAGGCGCCCTCCTGGTCCCAGTAGGGCAGCCAGGCGGAGACGGAGCGGGGC
>NZ_JBJHPC010000522.1:0-5072 GCF_045257485.1 Streptomyces sp. YS-3
GGGTGCGGCTCGGGCCCCACCCGCACCCCGCGCCCGCGCTCCTCCAGCCAGGCCATCACCCCGCCCGCGGCGTCGAGTCCGTACGCGCTGCCGCCCGTCAGCACCACGGCGTCGATCCGCTCGACGACATTGCGCGGGTCGAGGGCGTCGGTCTCCCGGGTGCCGGGGCCGCCGCCGCGCACATCGACGCCCGCGACGGCGCCGGGGGCCGGAGCGAGGACGACGGTGGTCCCGCTCAGGGCCCGCTCGCCGGGGACCCGCGCGTGCCCGACGAGGAAGCCCGGCACATCCGTGAGGGAGTCGGCCCGGGAGGTCTTCGGGGTGTCAGCCATGACCGTCGACCCTACGACCCTCTCCCTCGCCGTCGCGAGCGGTCAGCGCCACTCCCGTCGCCACGGTGGCGGCGGCCACCAGACCGGCCGCGAGGACGGCGGCGTGCCCGGCGAACGTGCAGGCCAGGGTCGCCGCCGCCGAGACCGGCAGAACCAGCTGCTGGGCGGTGGTGCGCTTGAAGTGGCGCGAGTGCAGCGCCCATACCGTGATCATGAACAGGGCGGCGGGTACGGTCACGGCGGCCGACGCCGCCGCCGTGGAGATGTGCGCCTTGCCGACGGCCTGCTCGACCGCCACCTCCATCCCGGCCCCGATGGCCGCGGCCGAGCCGAGGATGACGAAGTGTCCGTACCCCCAGGCGAACGCCTGGCGGTTGGAGACGAGATGACCGGCGATCGGCACGGCGAAGTAGATCCACCAGGCCGCGAAGACGATCAGCAGCCCGCCGCCCGCGAGCGGCAGCAGCTCGCCCAGCGCCTCGTGCTCGTCGAGCGCCTCCTGTACGGCGACGGTGGCGGCGGCGACCGTCTCGCCCAGCACGATCAGGGTGAACAGGCCGTACCGCTCGGCGATGTGGTGCGGATGCCAGGTGCTCTGGGCGTCCCGCTCGGCGATCACGGGCACCGCCACCTCGGCGAGGGCCAGTGCCACGAAGACCAGGGAGCGGGCGGTGCCCACCGGCACGAAGAGCAGCCCGACCCAGCCGAGCTGGCACACCACGAGCCCGGCGGCGTACCGCAGCGCCATCCCCCGCTCGCCCGGGTCCGCCGCGTTGCGCGCCGCGCGCAGCCACTGGCTGGTCAGGGCGAGCCGTATCACGATGTAGCCGATGACGCAGACGGTGAAGTCGCGGTCGTCGAAGGCGCGCGGCACCCCGGCGGCGAGGATCAGGACGCCGGTGATCTGTACGAGGGTGACGACCCGGTACAGCACGTCGTCGCTGTCGTAGGCCGAGGCGAACCAGGTGAAGTTCATCCAGGCCCACCAGATGGCGAAGAAGACGGCGGTGTAACCGGCCAGCCCGGCGCCGAGGTGGCCCTCGGCGAGCGAGTGGACGAGCCGGGCGCCGGCCTGGGCGACGGCGACGACGAAACAGAGGTCGAAGAAGAGTTCCAGGGGCGTCGACGCCCGGTGGTGTTCATGGCGGCTGCGTGCGGTCATGCGGGGCATGGGGCCAAGGAGATCATCGCGGGCGCCGGGACGGGGACACCGAGGGGTGTCCGGGCGGGTTGACCGGGGGTTCCGGGCCTCGCGCCGCCGCGTTCTCGCCGTCGCGCCGCCACGGTCGGCGGGCAGGCCGGCACGGTCCGTCCACGGCCGGAAGGGGAGCCGTCGGCCCGCCGCGGCCCTGACTGCCATCTGACTGAAGGCTTCACCCCGCCGACCGTCAAAACAGGTGATAAACGGTCAGATGCACCTACGGTGGCCGGGTGACCGAGCCTCCCGCAGCGAAGCGTCCCCCAGTGAAGCCCTCCGCCGCGGCGAAGCCCACCGTCGCGCTGCGCGCGACCGCCGCCGGTACCGCCCTCTCCCTCCTGCTGATCCTCGCCATCGTCTTCGGCAGCCGCCGGCTGAAGGACTTCGACTCCGCCCTCCTTCCCTACGCCTGCGCGACCGTCTTCCTCGCCTTCGGCATCGCCTACCGCTACACCGTGTGGCTCTCCTCCCCCGGCGCCCGCCGCCTCTTCACCCAGGGCCGGCGCAGCCTCTTCTCCGTCGCCAACTTCCGCCGGGCGCCCACCGCGCTGCCCAGGATGGCCGCCACCTACCTCGGTCTCCAGAAGTTCCTCGGCGCCCGCTCGCACGCCCGCTGGGCCGCCCACCAGCTGATCTTCTGGGGCTGTCTGCTGGCCGCCGCGATCACCTTCCCCCTCACCTGGGGCTGGTTCACCTTCACCGCCCCGACCGGTCCCGGACCCGGCTACGAGATGCGGATCTGGGGCCTGAGGATCCTCGGCTTCGACTCCCTGAACCTCCTGGGCCGGCTGATGTTCCACGGTCTGGACATCGCCGCCGTCCTGGTCGTCCCCGGTGCCTCGTACTTCCTGTGGCGCCGGATGAAGGACCGCGGCGCGATCACCGGCCAGCGCTTCGCCTACGACCTGGTCCCGCTGATCCTGCTGATCGTCGTCTCCGTGACGGGCCTCCTCCTCACGTTCTCGTCGCTCTTCCTGCACGGCGGCGGCTACGAGTTCCTGGCCGTGCTGCACATGGTGTCGGTGGTGCTCACCCTCATCTACATCCCGTTCGGGAAGTTCTTCCACATCGTCCAGCGGCCCGCCGCCGTCGGGATGCAGCTCTTCAAGTACACCGCCCGCCAGGACGAGCAGGTCTTCCGGTGCCACCGGTGCGGCGACCCCGTCGACACCGCCCCCTACGTCGAGAACCTGCGCGGCACCATGCGCGATCTGGACCTGGGCTTCGACGCCTGGGCCGAGTACTGCCCGCGCTGCAAGCGGGTGCTGCGCGGCTCCGCCTACCTCGCGCACGTCAAGAAGGGCTACAAGTGAACCGGCTCCCGCTGGACCCCTCCCTCGCTCCGCCCGGCACCCGCGACTTCCTCGACGCGGGCGCCGTCCCGGCCGACCGCCGGCGCGCCGGCCAGGACGGCGAGACCCTGGTGCCCACCCACTGCTGCTTCTGCGGGGTGCAGTGCGGGATGTATCTCCGCGTGGACCGCGGCGGCAAGGTCTTCGGCGTCGAACCCCGCAACCACGACATCAACCGGATGCGCCTGTGCCCCAAAGGCATCAACGCGTACCAGCAGATCAACCACCCCGACCGGCTCACCGCGCCGCTGCTGCGCCGCTCCCGCGACGAACCCTTCCGCGAGGCCACCTGGGAGGAGGCCCTTGACTTCACCGCCGCGGAGATCCGCCGGATCCAGGGCGAGCACGGCAACGACGCCTTCGGACTGCTCGGCGGGGCCAGCCTCTTCTCCGAGAAGACCTATCTGGTCGGCAAGTTCGCCCGGGTCGCGCTGAAGACACGGCACGTCGACTACAACGGGCGGCTGTGCATGGTCTCCGCGGCCGGCGCCAACAAACTCGCCTTCGGCATCGACCGGGCCGCCAATCCCTTCTCCGACATCCTCCTCACCGACTGCCTGCTCATCGCCGGGTCCAACGTCGGCGAGTGCTTCCCCGTCATGACCCAGTACGTCTGGGGGGCCCGCGACCGGGGCGCCACCCTGATCGTGGTCGACCCGCGCGAGACGGCGGTCGCCCGCACCGCCGACATCCACGTCGCCCTCAAGCCCGGCACCGACTCGGCGTTCTTCACCGCGCTCCTCCACGTCGTGATCCAGGAGGGGCTCGTCGACGAGGCCTACGTCGCCGCCCACGCCACGGGCTGGGAGGAGGTCCGCGCCAAGGCCGCCGAGTATCCGCCGGAGCGGGCCGCCGAGATCTGCGGGGTGCCGGCCGCCCAGATCGTCGAGGTGGCCCGCGCCTTCGCCCGCGCCCCCAAGGCCATGGCCTGGCACGCCCGGGGCATCGAGCACCACTCGCAGGGCGTCGAGAACTGCCTCTCCGTGATCAACCTCTGCGTGGCCACCGGCAACCTCGGCAGACCCGGCGCGGGCTACGGCACCCTCACCGGCCAGGGCAACGGCCAGGGCGGCCGGGAGCACGGCCAGAAGGCCGACCTGCTGCCCGGCGGGCGCTCCATCCTGAACGCCGAGCACCGCCGGCAGATCTGCGAGATCTGGGGCATCGAGGAGTCCGAACTCCCGCATGCCGGGACCTCGATGACGGAGATGGTCCATCAGATGCGCCGCCAGGAGATCCGCGGTCTGATCGGCGTCTGCAACAACCCCTTCGTCTCCCTGCCGGACTACCGCAGGGTCAAGGAGGGCTACGACGCCCTTGAGTTCCATGCCCAATTCGACTTCTTCCTCTCCGAGACCGCGGCCAACGCGCATGTGGTCCTCCCCGTCACCACCTGGGCCGAGGACGAGGGCGTGATGGCCAACGCCGAGGCCAGGGTGGTCAAGCACAACAAGGCCCAGGAGCCCCCGGCCGGGGTCCGCACGGACACCTGGGTGCTCTGCCAACTGGCCCAACGCCTGGGCGCGGGCGACAAGTTCGCCTTCGCCGGCTCGCGCGAGGCCTTCGACGAGCTGCGCGTCGCCTCCGCCGGGACGGTCAACGACTACTACGGCATCACCTACGAGCGCCTGGAGGAGACCGGCGGGATCGTCTGGCCCTGCCCCTCCACCGGCCACCCCGGCACTCCGCGCCTCTTCGAGGACGGGCGGACCTCGCACCCCGACGGCAGGATCCATATGCAGGTCGTCGACTGGCACCCGCCGATGGACCCGTACGACGACGAGCACCCCCTCTCCCTCACCACCGGCCGGACCGTGGCGCACTTCCTCTCCGGCAACCAGACCCGCCGGCTCGGCGCGCTCGTCGAACAGACCCCCCGCCCCTGGGTGGAGGTCCACCCCTCGCACGGCTTCCGCAACGGCGCCCCGGTCCGCGTCGTCACCCGGCGCGGCAGCGAGGTCTTCCCCGCCCTGGTCACCGAGGCGATCCGCCCCGACACCGTCTTCATCCCGTACCACTGGCCGGCTCCCACCGCCGCCAATGTGCTCACCATCGATGCCCTCGACCCCCGTTCCAAGATCCCCGAGTACAAGGTCTGCGCCTGCCGCATCGAGCCCGGCGACCGGGTCACCGAGGTCCCCGCGCCGCCGAACGCCCCCGGCCACGCGGCCCGTACGGCGACCCAGGACC
>NZ_JBJHPC010000523.1:0-5069 GCF_045257485.1 Streptomyces sp. YS-3
GTACGCGGCCCAGCCGCCGCCCCCCAGGGGCTCCAGGGCGTCCGTGCCGAGCCGGACGACTCCGCCGTCCACATCGGCCGAGTGCAGCCTGAGCACCCCGTCGGTGCGCCGCGACACCGCCGCGACCGCCGTGTGCGGCAGCGCCAGCGGCATCACGAAGCCGTCGTTGAAGTCCGTGTACTCCCCGATCAGGTTGACCCGCCCCGGCGCCTCCCAGACCCCCTCGGGCTCCGTCCCGTACAGCGCGCGGAACTGCGCCGCCACGTCAGTCATCGACGCTCTCCACTCCCTTGGGCCGCCGGGCGAAGTCCCAGGCGTCCGCGACGATTTGGGCCAGGTCCGCGCGGGAGGGCTGCCAGCCGAGCCGCTCGTGGGCGCGGGCGGCGGAGGCCACCAGGACCGCCGGGTCGCCCGGCCGGCGTCCGGCCGTGACCTCGGGCACCGGGTGCCCGGTGACCTTCCGTACGGTCTCGACGACCTCGCGGACCGAGAAGCCGTTGCCGTTGCCGAGGTTGCAGATCAGGTGCTCGCCCGGGACGGCCGCCGCCAGCGCGAGCAGATGCGCCTCGGCGAGGTCGGCGACGTGGATGTAGTCGCGTACGCAGGTGCCGTCCGGCGTCGGGTAGTCGTCCCCGAACACCGAGATCGACTCCCGCTCGCCGAGGGCGACCTGGAGCAGCAGCGGGATCAGATGCGACTCGGGGTCGTGGCGCTCACCCGAGCCGCCGTACGCCCCGGCCACGTTGAAGTACCGCAGCGAGACGGCCGCGAGTCCGTGGGCGGCGGCCTCCCCGCTGATCATGTGGTCGACGGCGAGCTTGGAGGCGCCGTACGGGCTGGTGGGGGCGGTGGGGTCGGCCTCGGTGAGCAGGGCCGAGGCCGGTTCGCCGTAGGTGGCGGCGGTGGAGGAGAACACCAGCGTGCGCACGCCCGCCGTCCGCATGGCGTCCAGCAGGGCCATGGTGCCGCCCACGTTGTTCGACCAGTACTTCTCGGGGTGCGTCACCGACTCCCCGACCTGGGAGAACGCCGCGAAGTGCAGTACGGCGTCATAGGAGGCGTCGAGCCAGCGGGACGCCTCCTGGACGCGCCCCTCGACGAACTCCGCGCCCGCCGGGACGGCCTCCCGGAAACCCGTGGAGAGGTCGTCCAGGACGGTCACCGTGTGGCCCGCCTCAAGGAGGTGGTCCGCCACCACGCTGCCGACATAGCCGGCGCCGCCGGTGACCAGGTACTTCCCGCTCATGTGCTCGCTACCTCTCGCAGTCGCCGGGCCGCGGCCTCCGGCGGCACGTCGTTGATGAACACGCTCATGCCCGACTCCGAACCCGCGAGGAACTTCAGCTTGCCGGAAGTACGGCGAACGGTGAAAAGCTCCAGGTGCAGGGCGAACTCCCGCCGGCCGGCGCTGTCGGAGAAGGGTGCCTGGTGCCAGGCCGAGATGTACGGGGTGGGCGGCTCCGCCTCCCCGAAGATCCGGTCGAAGCGCCTCAGCAGTTCCAGATAGACCTGGGGGAACTCGGTGCGGGCCGCCTCCCCCAGCGCCCGCAGATCGGGGACGCGGGCACGTGGATAGAGGTGCACCTCGTACGGCCAGTGCGCGGCGTACGGCACGAAGGCGACCCAGTGCTCGCCCTCCAGGACCACCCGGACGCCCTCGGCGAGCTCGCGCGCGACGACGTCGTCGAAGAGGTTGCGCCCGCCGGTGCGCTCGCGGTGCTCGGCCAGCGAGCGGAGCATCAGGGCGGTGCGGGGGGTGGTGAAGGGGTAGCCGTAGATCTGGCCGTGCGGGTGGCCGAGGGTGACGCCGATCTCGGCGCCCCGGTTCTCGAAGCAGAACACCTGCTCCACCTGCGGGAGTTCGGCGAGCTCGGCGGTCCGGTCGGTCCAGGCCTCCAGGACGAGCGCGGCCTGCTCCTCGGTGAGGTCGGCGAAGGAGGCGTCGTGGTCGGGGGTGAAGCAGACGACCTCGCAGCGGCCGGAGTCCCCGGCGAGGGAGGGGAAGCGGTTCTCGAAGACGGCCACGTCGTAGCCCGCGGCCGGGATCTCGCTGTGCCGTCCGTCGCGCGAGGGGCACAGCGGGCAGTCGTCGGCGGGCGGATGGTAGGTGCGGCCCTGGCGGTGGGAGGCGATGGCCACCGAGTCGCCCAGCAGGGGGTCGCGGCGGATCTCGGAGGCCGTGGAGACGGGATCGAGCGGCCGGGTGTCCGTCTCGTCCCGTACGACGTCGTCCCGCAAGTCGTAGTAGAGCAGCTCGCGGCCGTCGGCGAGCCGGGTCGACGTCTTCTTCACCTGCACCTCCACCTTCAAACAGAACCAAACATAAAGAACCACGAGCCAACACCATCAGTCAATGGGCGCGACAAAGACGGACCCGCCCGGCGCGGCGCGGGCCCGCACGGACCGGCCCGGACACGGCTGTGGGCGCGACCGCCGCGCGGTCGCGCCCACAGCACCTGCAGATGCCTCCGGATGCCTGCGAGAGCCCCGGCTCAGCCCGCCGGGGGCACCGCCCGGTCGAGCAGCCCGGTGCGGGCGGCCAGCGCCGCCGCCTCCAGCCGGGAGCCCACGCCCAGCTTCATCAGGACCCGCTGGACATGGGTGCGCGCGGTGGAGGGGGCGATGCCCATGCCCGCCGCGATCAGCCGGGTGTCCTCCCCGTCCGCGACCCTGACCAGCACCTCGACCTCGCGCGGGGTGAGCATCTGGAGGAGCCGCTGCCCCTCGTCGTCCGGCTGCGCGGCCGGGTTGAGCAGCTCGGCGAAGGCCCCCTGGAGCAGTTGCGGCGCCACCGCGGCCTCGCCCGCGCGCGCCTTGACCATGGCACGCTCCACGCCCTCGATGCGCTCGTCGTGCCGTACGTAACCGGAGGCGCCCGCGGCGAACGCGGCGGCGATCCCCCGCGGGCTCGGGACCGGCCCGAGCACCACCACGGCCACCTGCGGACGCTCCCGCTTGATCCGCACGATCGGGTCGAACACCCCCGGCTCGGCGGGTGCGGCCGTACCGAGCAGACACACCTCCGGCGCCCGCGCCACCACCAGCTCGGCCGCCCCGGCGACGGGTGCGGCGGCGGCGAGCACCCGGTGCCCGCGGAGCTTGAGTGCCGAGGCGAGCGCCTCCGCGAGCAGGCGGTGGTCGTCGACCACCATGAGCCGCACGCCCATCGAGCAACCCCCCATCCCCCGGGGCACGTTGCCAACTCCCCTGGCCCGGCCCTCCCTGCCCCGGCAAGCTACACGCTTGTTCGACGTCGCGCGCCCCCTACCGGCGAGAAGACGCCCGGATTGCCGAAATCCCCGGCATTCGGGACTACTTGGCGGACGAGTGTGTCCGCGCAGGTGAAAGCGGCGGCCCCGGCCGCGGAGGGTGCTCCGCGGCCGGGGCCGCCGTAATGGAGAAGTTGACGCCGCGAGAAGGGCGCCGCCGGCTCAGCCGGTACCGAGGCCGATCAGCAGGAACCTCTTCTCGTCGGTCACCGAGCTCGGCTTCATGACCGACGTGGACGACATGAAGAGCTTGCCCTGGTCGTAGCGGATCTCGCCGTACTCCGGGCCGAACTGCGAGAGCGCGTCGCGCACCGAGTTGTCCGCCGGGTTCTGGAGCAGGACCGTCTGCTTGAAGTCGCCGCCGTCGACGCTCACGATCTGGCTGCCCTTGTCGTACGGGGGCTTCTTGAACGCGATGACGTTGTTGCCGTCCATCCGCAGCGGGTACAGCGAGGAGCCGTCGCCCGCGTCGGCCTTGCCGGGCACGGGCTGCCCGGTCGCCAGGTCGAACGCCATGATCTCGTTGGTGCGGCCGGAGTAACCGCTGCCGGACGCGCCGTCGTGCTGCTCGGTCGGGACGTACAGCTTGCCGCCGCCCACCGCGACCGAGGTGCACTTCTCCACCATGGTGGAGTCGCAGTCGGCGGCGTACTTGTCGCCCGGCGCCGGGATGCGGGCCAGCAGCTTGCCGGTCTTGTCGTCGATCGAGAAGAAGTCCGAGATCCCGCTGCCGTCACCGGCCGTGTCACCGACGTCGGCGGCCACGACCAGCGGCTTGGACGAGACGATGTGCGCGTACTGGACACCGGCCGGCATCCGGTACGAGGCGGCCGGGGCGCCCGTCTTGGGGTTCAGCGGCTGGATGGTGACCGTGGGGGTGTCGTAGTCACCGCACTTGCGGACCGCGACCAGCGCGTCACCGCCGCCGTAGCCGGCGTCCTTGCACTGGTCGGTGGTGACCTTCGGCTGCCACAGCAGCTTGCCGGTGGCCAGGTCCCAGGCGGCGCCGCCGGAGCTGCCACCGGTGGCGACCGTGCCGCCGCCGATGGTGACCTCCTCGTACGTCGACTTGCGGTCGCCGTCCTTGACGGTGTTCGTCCAGGCCAGCTTGCCGGTGGTGAGGTCGAGCGCGGCGACCTCGGTGCAGCGCGCGTACTTCTCGCCGGCGGCCTTGGGGCCCTCGTAGACGATCGCCGTCTTGCTGTCGGAGGTGACGTGCGTGCTCGCCGCGCAGACCGCGCCGGGCAGCGGCAGCTTCCACAGCTGGGTGCCCTTGGCGGGGTCGTAGCCGACGACCTCGTTGACGCCCGACTTGGCGTACACCTTGTCGGTCAGCCAGGAGCCGTCGACGTGGACGAGGTCGGTCACCTTGGGCTGCGGCACCTGGAACAGCACCTTGGAGGTGACGTCGGCCGGGGGCTTCTCCTTGCCCCCGCCACCGGTCGAGCCGCCCTCCTTGCCGCCGTTCGCGCCCTGCGTCGAGCCGGACTTGGACTCGTCCTTCTTGTCGCCGTCCTTGCTCTTGGCGTACCAGAGGCCGCCGCCGACGATCAGCGCGACCGCGACGACCGCCGAGACGATGATCGTCGTCTGGGCGCTGGGCTTCTTGCCGCCACCGGGGCCGCCCGGGGCGCCCTGCGGCGCCATGGGCTGGGCGGGGGGCTGACCCGGATAGCCGTAGCCCTGCTGCGGCTGGCCCGGGTAGCCGTAGCCCGGCTGGCCCGGGGGCGGCGTCTGCGGATAGCCGTACGCGGACGGCTGCCCCGGCGCGGGGGCCTGCGGGTAGCCGTAGGCCGGGGC
>NZ_JBJHPC010000524.1:0-5028 GCF_045257485.1 Streptomyces sp. YS-3
CCCGTCCTCGGCGCGCGCGGCGAACCACAGGGCCTCCTCGGCGAGGCCGCCGCCCCCGCCCCAGTCCCCGGAGATCTTGCCGAGCGCGGGGAAGCGGGCGGTGCGGCCGTCCGGGGTCATACCGACGCAGTTGATCCCCGCCCCGCACACCACCGCGACGCCGCGCGGCTCGGCGCCCCGGGGCAGTCCGGCCCGCAGGATCGCGAAGGTGTCGTTGTGGACCCGGACCGAGCCGCCCCAGCCCCGGGCCGCCAGGGCCTCGGCCAACTGGCGCTCCTCCACCGGCAGGTCGGCGTTGGCCAGACACGCCGAGACGTGGTCGACCGCCACCGCGCCGGCGTTCCCCGCCGCCGCCCAGGCCCGGCCCACCGCGTCCGCCAGGCCGTCCACCGCCGTCTCCACGCCCACCGCCGGCGGACGGAAGCCGCCGCCCCGGGCGGCCCCCAGGACCGTGCCGTCGGGGCCGATCAGGGCGACGTCGGTCTTGCTGTTGCCGGCGTCGATCGCCAGCACGCTCATGCCCACGCGAGGTGCTCCCGGTTGTGCGCGATCAGCCGGTCGGTGAGGCCGTCCGCCAGCGCGTACTGACCGACCAGCGGGTGGGCGAGCAGCGCCCGGAACACCCGCTCGCGCCCCCCGCGCAGCGCCGCCTCCAGGGCCAGGTCCTCGTACGCCGTGACGTGGGCGAGGAGCCCCGCGTACAGCGGGTCGAGCTCCGGCACGGCCAGCGGTACGGGGCCGTCCGCGCCGACCCGCGCCTGCACCTCGATCACCGCGTCGTCGGCGAGGAAGGGCAGGGTGCCGTTGTTGCGGGTGTTGACCACCTGTACCGGGCTGCCGCCGTCGCCGAGCAGCGAGGCGGCCAGGTCCACGGCGGCCTCCGAGTAGAAGGCGCCGCCGCGCCGGGCCAGCAGCTCCGGCTTCTCGTCCAGCGCCGGGTCCCCGTACATCGTCAGCAACTGCCGTTCCATCTCGGCGACTTCGGACGCCCGGGACGGCTTGGTGCCCAGCTCCCGTACGACCTCGTCGTGTGCGTAGTAGTAGCGCAGATAGTACGAGGGCACCACACCGAGCCGGTCGAGGACCTGCCGGGGCAGGCGCAGGTCGTCCGCCACCGCGTCCCCGTGCTCGGCGAGCAGCTTGGGCAGCACGTTCTCCCCGTCGGGGCCGCCCTGGCGCACCCCGAGCTCCCAGGTGAGGTGGTTGAGCCCCACGTGGTCCAGGTGGACCTGGCCTGGCGCGACGCCGAGCAGCGCGGCGAACTTGCGCTGGAAGCCGATGGCGACGTTGCAGAGCCCGACCGCCTTGTGGCCGGCCTGGAGCAGCGCGCGCGTGACGATGCCCACCGGGTTGGTGAAGTCGATGATCCAGGCGTCCGGGTTGGCGCGCCGCACCCGCTCGGCGATGTCCAGGACCACCGGGACGGTCCGCAGCGCCTTGGCGAGGCCGCCCGCCCCGGTCGTCTCCTGGCCCACGCAGCCGCACTCCAGCGGCCAGGTCTCGTCCTGCTCGCGGGCGGCCTGGCCACCGACGCGCAGCTGGAGCAGGACCGCGTCGGCGTCCGCGACGCCCGCGTCCAGGTCGGAGGTGGTGGTGATGGTGCCCGGGTGGCCCTGCCGGGCGAAGATGCGGCGGGCGAGGCCGCCGACCAGCTCCAGGCGGTCGGCGGCCGGGTCGACCAGGACCAGTTCCTCGATGGGCAGGGTGTCCCGCAGCCGGGCGAATCCGTCGATGAGTTCGGGGGTGTAGGTCGATCCTCCGCCGACCACGGTGAGCTTCATTTCGCTAGCCCTTCACTCCGGTGAGCGTGACACCCTCGACGAACGCCTTCTGCGCGAAGAAGAACACGAGGATCACGGGGGCCATGACCAGTACGGTCGCGGCCATGGTCAGGTTCCAGTCGGTGTGGTGCGCGCCCTTGAAGGACTCCAGGCCGTAACTGAGCGTCCAGGCGCCGGGGTTCTCCGAGGCGTAGATCTGCGGCCCGAAGTAGTCGTTCCAGGCGTAGAAGAACTGGAAGAGCGCCACCGCGGCGATGCCCGGCCTGGCCATCGGCAGCACGACCCGCAGCAGGGTCCGCAGCTCTCCGCAGCCGTCCACCCTGGCCGCGTCCAGGTACTCGTTCGGGATGGTCATCAGGAACTGCCGCAGCAGGAAGATGGAGAACGCGTCGCCGAACGCCATGGGGATGATCAGCGGCCACAGCGTGCCGGACAGGTCGAGCTGCTTCGCCCAGAACAGGTACATCGGGATGATGATCACCTGTGGCGGCAGCATCATCATCGAGATGACCAGCATCATCGACAGATTGCGGCCCCGGAAGCGGAACTTGGCGAGCGCGTAGGCCACCGGGACGGACGACACCACGGTCAGGACGGTGCCGAGCCCGGCGTAGAGCAGGGTGTTGCGCCACCAGGTGAGGAAGCCGGGGGTGTCGAACACCTTCTTGTAGTTGGACCACTGCCAGTGGTCGGGGATCAGGTCCCGGGTCAGCGTCTGCTGGTTGTCCATCAGTGAGGTGAGCACGATGAAGACGAACGGCAGCACGAAGAAGAGCGCCGCCGCGACCCCGAGGGCGTGCACACCGATCCAGTGCAGGAGCGCCTTGCGGCGGGCCGTGCGGGCCGCCGGGGTCGTCGTCACGGTTGCGTCGAGTGGGTACGTCATGTCGGCCATCCGCTAGTCACCTGCCTGGATCAGTCCGCCACGGCGCCGCATGAGCAGGGCGGTGAACGCCATGGAGAGGGCGAAGAGGACCAGGGCGACCACACAGGCGGAGCCGTAGTCGAAGCGCTGGAAACCGAGGTTGTAGACCAGCTGGGGAAGGGTCAGCGTCGATTTGTCCGGGTAGCCGGGCTCGAACTGCTGGCCGGAGCTGCCGATGATCCCCGAGGCGACCTTTCCGGCCACCAGCGGCTGGGTGTAGTACTGCATGGTCTGGATGATCCCGGTGACCACCGCGAACATCACGATGGGCGAGATGTTGGGCAGCGTCACGAACCGGAACCGCTGCCAGGACGAGGCCCCGTCCAGCTCGGCCGCCTCGTACTGCTCCCTCGGCACGTCCAGCAGCGCCGCCATGAAGATCACCATCAGGTCGCCGACGCCCCACACGGCGAGCATGGTCAGCGCCGGTTTGGACCAGGTGGGGTCGGTGAACCAGGCGGGCGCCGGGACGCCCAGGTCGGCCAGGACCGAGTTGACCGGCCCCGTACCGGGGTTGAGCAGGAAGACGAAGGCGAGGGTGGCGGCGACGGGCGGGGCGAGGTAGGGCAGGTAGAAGAGCGTCCTGAAGACCCCGGTGCCCGTCTTGATCCTGGTGATCAGCAGCCCGATGCCGAGCCCGAAGACGACCCGGCAGGCCACCATCACCACCACCAGCCACAGCGTGTTGCGCAGCGCGGGCCAGAACAGCGGGTAGTCGTTGAAGACGTACGACCAGTTCCTGAGCCCGTTGAAGGTGGGGTCGGCGAAGCCGTCGTAGTGGGTGAAGGAGAAGTAGACGGTGGAGATCAGCGGGTAGGCGAAGAAGACGCCGAAGCCGATCAGCCAGGGGGACATGAAGGCGGCCGTCCGCAGGGCCGCCCGGCGGCGCTTGGCGCGCAGGGTGTACGTGGTCATGGGGTGCTCCGCGACGCTCGTCGGACCCGGCCTACTTGGCCTGGTCGATCGCCTTGTCGATCTCCTTGGCGGTCTTCTCCAGACCCGCCCGGACGTCGCTCTGCCTGCCCTTCTCCACGTCGTAGCCGAGGTTCTGGATCGACACCAGGTACTGGCCGCCGTTGACCGAGGCCGGGCTGGTCGTGGAGCCGGGGTTCTGCGCGATGTCCAGGAACGTCTTGAACCGCGGGTCGTACTTGAGGTTCGGGGACCGGAGCGCCTCGATCGTGGAGGGCACGTTGTGGATGGCGTTGGCGAAGTTCACCACCGCCTCGGTGTCGGTGGTCATGTACTTCACCAGCTCCCAGGCGGCGTTCTGCTTGCCGGAGGTGGCGGCGATCCCGGCGATGGTGCCGGTGATGTACCCCTTGCCGTAACTGTCGGCCCGGTCGTCCGGCACGGGCAGCGGGGCGACCCCGATCCCGAACTTCGGCTTGGCGTCCTCGGCCATCGCCAGCCGCCACTCGCCGTCCATCTGCATGGCGACCTGCCCCAGGTGGAAGGGGTGCTTGGCGCCGAACTCGTCACCGAAGCCGGAGCGGAACTTCTCCAGCTTCTGGAAGCCTCCCAGGTCGTCCACCAGCTGCTTCTGGAAGGCGAGCCCCTGGGCGAAGGCCGGGTCCTTGGCGATGTTGGACTTGCCGCTGGAGTCGAAGTACGTGGGCGACCACTGCGCGATGTAGTGCTCGGTCGTCGACTCGTAGCCGTGGTAGTCGGGCATGAACCCGAGCTGCTCGTACGAGTCGCCCTTGGCTTTGGTCAGCTTCTTGGCGTCGGCGGCGAACTCGCTCCACGTGCGGGGCGGCGCGGTGATCCCGGCGGCCTTGAAGGCGTCCTTGTTGTAGTACAGCGCGTAGGCGTCGCCGAGCAGCGGGAGCGTGCAGCGCGTGCCCTGGAACTGCGTGTACTCGTTCATCGCCTTCGGGAAGGTCTTCGCCGGGTCGATCCCGTCCTTCTTGAGGAAGGGTGCGAGGTCGACGAAGGCGCGGGAGGAGCAGAACTTGCCGACGTTGTTGGTGGTGAAGGAGGAGACCACGTCCGGCGCGTTCGAACCGCCCGCGCGCAGCGCCTGGTTGATCTTGTCGTCGTTGATGTTGCCGACGACCTTCACATGGATGTTGGGGTGCGCCTTCTGGAAGGCGTCGACGTTGGCCTGGATCGCCTTGACCTCCTCGGGGGCGCTCCAGCCGTGCCAGAAGGTGATCGTCGTCTCCTTGGAGGCGTCGTCCTCGGCGGAGGAGGAGCTCTGGCCCGTACAGGCGGAGGCGAACAGGGCGATGGAGGCGGTCACCGCGAGGGCGGCGGCCGATGTGCGGCGGCTCGGGCTGTTTCCGGACATGGCGAAGTCTCCCGGGGCAGGGGCGGGGA
>NZ_JBJHPC010000525.1:0-5020 GCF_045257485.1 Streptomyces sp. YS-3
GGGCGTGCGGGCGGGCGTGTCGTAGCGGGCGAAGAAGCGGCCGGCCCGGAGGGCGGCGTGCAGGTAGTAGTCGAGCTGGCGCTCCACGGCCCGCGCCGCGTCGGTGCTGCGACCCCCTTCACGGTCGGTCCCGTGACCGGCCCCCCGGTCAACACCGTGACCGGCCACGCGGTCCGTCTCGCGGTCGGCACCATGACCGGCCACGCGGTCAACACCGTGACCACCTTCACGGTAGGCACCATGACCGGCCGTGCGGCCGACACCGTGACCAGCCTCGCAGTCCGCCCCCCGGTCAACACCGTGACCAGCCCCGCGGTCCGTCTCGCAGTCGGCCTCGCAGTCGGCCCCGCAGTCCGTCTCCGTGAGGGCGCGCGCATAGTCGCGCACCAGATCATGCATCCGATAGCGCCCTCGCGAAGGCTCCTCGACGAGGTGGTGGTCCTCCAGTTCCTCCAGGAGGCGGCGGGCCGTCGGCAGGGCGGTGTCGTGCAGGGCGGCGACCGCGTACGCGTCGAAGTCGAGTCCCGGCTGCCGTCCCAGGCGCCGGAACAGCAGGTGCTGGTCCGGGGAGAGGTCGCGGCAGGAGAGCTCGAAGGCGGCCTGGACGGAGACGTTCTCGGAGCTGAGCGCCGCCGTGCGCCCGCTCGCCGCCGCCAGATCGGCGATCACGTCCTCGATGCTCCACGCGCGGTGGTGGCGCAGCCGCGCGGCCGTCAGATGCAGAGCCAACGGCAGGTGTCCGCAGAGGCGGGCCAGTTCGGCGCAGGCGGGGTCGTCGGCCGTCACGTCCGCGCGCCCGGCCTTGGCCACGAGCAGCGCCACCGCCCGCTCCGGGGGCAGGACGTCCAGGGTGACGGGCACCGCGTCCGCGAGGGCGACCAGCCGCCGCCGGCTGGTGATCAGGACCAGGGAGCCGGGCGTCCCGGGCAGCAGCGGCTCCACCTGTTCGCTGCCGAGGGCGTCGTCGAGGAGGACGAGGTAGCGCCCGCCGGCGAGTTTGCCGCGCCACAGTCCGGCCCGCGCGGACAGGTCGGCGGGGATGCGGCGCGAGTCGGTCCCCAGGGCCAGCAGCAGACTGCTCAGCGCGGTGCCGGGGTCGACGGGCGGGGTGTCCCGGGTGTGCGCGTGCAGGGAGAGGAACAGGCTGCCGTCGGGGAAGTCGGCGGCGAGGCGGTGGGCGACGTGGACGGCGAACGCGGTCTTGCCCACGCCGGGCATGCCGTCCACGGCGTGTATCCCCACCACGCCCGCGGCTCCGGCCGATCCGCTCCGTACCGCCGCGACCAGGGCCTCGACCTCGTCCTCACGGCCGGTGAAGGCGGCGACGTCGCGGGGCAGCGACGTCGGTACGGCCGCGTCGGTGTCCGGGGCCGGGGCGGGTGGCGGGGCGTCGTCGACCAGGATGTCCTGGTAGGCGGTGGCCGCGTCGGGGCCGGGCTCGACGCCGAGTTCGTCGATCAGGGTGCGGCGCAGCCGGTGGTAGGCGGCCAGCGCCTCCGGCCGCCGTCCGCCGCGGTGCAGTGCCCGCATGAGCTGGACGTGGAAGGCCTCGCGCAGGGGGAACTCGACGACCAGACGGGACAGTTGCGGCAGCAGAACGTCGTGCCGGCCGCGCCGCAGTTCCGCGTCGCAGCGCCACTCCAGGGCCTGCACACGGGACTCCTGCCACTGGCCGACGCGGGCGCCCTGGTCTTCGGCGAGCGCCGGGAACTCCTCCAGCGGGGTGCCGCGCCACAGTGCCAGCGCGGCGTCCGCCTCCCGTACGACGCCGTCCCAGTCCTGCTCCACGCGCGCGGCCCGTGCGGCGTCCAGGTGCGCGTCGAAGGCGCGGGTGTCCAGCTCGCCGTCCTCCAGGTCGAGCAGCATGCCTCCGGCCACGGCCCGGATACGGGTCTCCTCGCCCAGCGAGCGGCGCAACCGCAGCAGATGGTTGTGGAGCGAGGCGCGGGCGGTGGTCGGCGGACGCTCGCCCCACAGCGCCGTCTCCAGCCGGGCGAGCGGCACCGAGCCGCCCGGCGCGAGCAGCAGCGCGGTGAGCAGGGCACGGCCCTTGGGGGAGGCAGGTGTCAGCTCGACTCCGTCGTCGTCATGGACGGACAGCGGACCGAGCAGCCCGAACTTCACATGGTCCCCCGCGCGCTCCGGGCCTGGTCGGGCCCCCGTGGCGGCATGGTAACCCGCCACCTGCGCTGAGCATGTCAGACGTGTCCGGCCCCGGTCCTGATCACTACGCCGACGGGCTGATCACTTCGCCGACGCGGCGACAAGCGGCGTAACGGCAGATGTTGGTGAGCCCGGGTGCTGGGCCGAGCAATCCACGGACCGGGGTCGGCACCCTCCGTGGACCGCGCCGTCCGGGTCCGGATCCCCGACGGCGTCCACGGACGGGTTGCCGCCCCGGATCAGATCCTCGCGGGTACCCCCACCCCAGTCAATCCTCTGGTTTTCTTTCTAAGGCCCAAGCAATACCTTGGGGTTCATGACTCTCGACGATCTCCGTGTCTTCGTCGCCGCCTGCGAGACCGGCAATCTGAGCGCCGTGGCGCGCGATCTGTCCCGTACGCAGTCGGCGGTGAGCCAGCACGTCAAGCGGCTGGAGGCCGAGCTCGGCCTGCCCCTCCTGGAGCGGCACCCCCGTGGCGTCGCCCCCACGGGGGCCGGGCGGATCCTCCAGCAGGCCGCCGCACAGGGCATCGGCCACATAGAGCTGGCGCTGCGTCAGCTCCGCGAGCTCAGGGATGGCGACGGCGGCACCGTGCGGATCGCCACCGGCGCCACCACCGTCCGTCACTTCATGTCCGACGCGGTGGTGCGCTTCCGCCGTGCGCACCCCCGCGTCAGGCTGGAGTTCCGTACCGAGAACTCCAGCCGGGCCTGCCTCGACGCACTCGCCGCGGGCGACTCCGACCTCGCCTGGATCACCGTCGGCAGCCCCGTGCGCGGCATCGAGCAGCGCCCGGTCATCGAGCTGCCGTGGGTCCTGGCCGTGCACGCGGACGACCCGCTGGCGCGCAGGGGCAGTGTCGAACCGGCCGACCTCGCCGGGATCCGCCACATCCAGCTACCCGCCGACTCCCGGTCCCGGCACCACCTGGACCGCCAACTGACCGCTCTGGACGTCACCCTGGCGTCGACCACCAGCGTCGCGGACTGGGACACCGCGATCCTCCTGGCCGAGCTGGGGCTCGGGCACGCAGTGGTGCCGGCGCTGCCCGGGTGGACCGCCTCCGCCCCGGGCGCCGTGCGTTTCGTACCGCTGCCGGCGCTGCCGCCCCTGGCGGCGGGCTGGGCGGTGCGCCAGTGGGACGCCCTCGGGCCGCTCGCCCAGGAGTTCGCGGGCACCGGGGTGGACACCCTCACGGGCGCGGGATGACGGGGGGCGCCGACGGCGTGCACGGCGTACGGAAAAGTTTTCGCGATCCGTCGGCAACCCCGGGGCGCGCCGCACGTCGTGAGGGGTGAAGGGCGTCGTCCGGCGTCCGTTCAGCCGATCTGGAGACGTACCACGTGAACACCACAAAGCACCACGGCCGCGCCTTCGCCCGCGGAGCCGCCGCCACCGGACTGCTGGCCGCGCTCGCCCTGCCCGCCCTGGCCGGCACGGCTCACGCCGACGGTGGGACGCAGCCGCGCCACCTGGCCGGCGGCGGACCCGCCCCGGCGTCCACCGAACCGACCACGATGCCCTCCGCCGCGCCCAAGCGGCCCGCACCCGCCAAGCCGCCTGCCTCCACCGGCCGGCCCACCGCCATGCCGAGCACATCTCCCGGCACGCCCGAGCCCGCCGCGCCCCCGACGAAGGCCCCGGGCGAGGCGCGGCCGAGCGCCGAGCCCAGCACCGCGCCCTCCCCCGCGACGCGCCAGGACGAACTGGCTCATACTGGCTCGTCCAAGACCAACACGGTCCTGGGGGCCGGAGCGGGCGCGCTGATCGCCGTGGGCGCCGGGACCGTCTACGCCGTCCGGCGGCGACAGGGCCACTGAGGCGCAGGGTGGCCCCGCCGTGCGGGGCCGCGCCGTTCCACCCGAGGAAGTGATGGAGTACACCGCCGTCCGGTACCCGGCGCCCGCAGGGCGTCCGGGCGCTCGCGCCTTTCTGCACTGGCTGCTGCGCCGGGACCGGCTGGCGACCGGCCCGGCCCGCCCGGCCGTCCTCGGCGGGTACGGCCCGGACACCTCCCGGCCGACCATCAGCGAGCTCTACCACGCGCACCGGCTGCGCATGGTGCACCTCGCGGTGATGCTCGTGGACGACCGGGCCACGGCCGAGGACGTGGTGCAGGACGCGTTCACCGCGCTGTACCGGCGCCATGGCGAGGAGATCGCCGAGGTGGACAACGCGCTCGCCTATCTCCGTACCGCCGTGGTCAACGCCTCCCGCTCGGTGCTGCGCCGACGCCGTACGGCGCGCGCGTACACCCCTCCGCACGAGGCCGACGCGCCCTCCGCCGAGGAGCGGGTCGTCCTCGACGAGGAGCACCGCGAAGTGCTGGCCGCGCTGGGGAGGTTGAGCGCGCGGCGCCGTGAGGTGCTGGTGCTGCGGTACTGGGGCGAGCTCACCGAGGCCGAGATCGCGCAGACGCTGCGGATCAGTCGCGGTTCGGTGAAGTCGCTGGCCAGCCGGGGTCTGGACGCCCTGGAGAAGATCTTGAAGGAGCGGTCGTGAGAGGAGTGGGGATGAACGGCGGGGAGAGTCCCGAGCGCCCCGTCGAGGCGCGGCTGCGGCGCGCGTTGGCGGCCCGCGCGCAGACCGTGACGGTCCGGGATCTGCGTCCGGCCGACCCGCCGGGCCCGCACCGGCGCCGGGCTCCCCTGCGGCGAACGTGGCCGCGCCCGCCGCGGATGCGCCGCCTCGCCCTGCCGTTGGCGGGGCTCGCCACCGTGGCGGCGGTGGCGATCGGGTACACGGCCGTGGAGCCGGGCGGCACGCCCGATCACCGGCTGCCCGCGGCCACCCCGGGCCCGGTCTCCCCGCCGCCCTCCACCCGGCCCTCCGGGGCGGAGTCGCCCCGGAGGGCCG
>NZ_JBJHPC010000526.1:0-4993 GCF_045257485.1 Streptomyces sp. YS-3
TTGTGCCCCCACCGCGCCGCCCCTGAGGATGGTGAACCATGGGACATCTCGAAGCCTCGCACCTGGAGTACTACCTGCCCGACGGACGGGTGCTGCTCGGTGATGCCTCGTTCCGGGTGGGCGAGGGCACCGTCGCGGCCCTGGTCGGTGCCAACGGCGCCGGGAAGACCACCCTGTTGCGGCTGCTCAGCGGCGAGCTGCGCCCACACGGCGGAACCGTCGGCTCCAGCGGCGGCGTCGGCGTCATGCACCAGTTCGTCGGCTCGGTGCGCGACGAGCGCACCGTGCGCGACCTGCTGGTGTCGGTCGCGCAGCCGAGGATCAGGGAGGCCGCGGCGGCCGTCGACGCGGCTGAGCACCTGATCCTGACGGTGGACGACGAGAGCGCGCAGATGCGGTACGCGCAGGCGCTGAGCGACTGGGCCGAGGCGCGCGGATACGAGGCCGAGACCGTCTGGGACATGTGCACCATGGCCGCGCTCGGCACACCGTACGACCGCGCCCAGTTCCGCGAGGTGCGCACCCTGTCCGGCGGTGAGCAGAAGCGCCTGGTCCTGGAGGCGCTGCTGCGCGGCCCCGACGAGGTGCTGCTCCTGGACGAGCCCGACAACTACCTGGACGTCCCCGGCAAGCGGTGGCTTGAGGAGCGCCTCGCGGAGACCCGCAAGACGGTCCTGTTCATCTCCCACGACCGGGAGCTGCTGGCCCGGGCCGCCCAGCGGATCGTCGCGGTCGAGCCGGGCCCGGCCGGATCCGACGTATGGGTGCACGGCGGCGGCTTCGGCACCTTCCACCAGGCGCGCGAGGAGCGGTTCGCCCGCTTCGACGAACTGCGCCGGCGCTGGGACGAGAAGCGGGCGCAGCTCAAGCGCCTGGTGCAGGACCTCCAGCAGTACGCCGCGCGCAGCGACGAGATGGCCTCGCGCTACCAGGCCGCCAAGACCCGGCTGCGCAAGTTCGAGGAGCTGGGCCCGCCCCCGGAGCCGCCGCGCAAGCAGGACATCCGGATGCGCCTGACGGGCGGCCGGACCGGCGTACGGGCCGTGGAGTGCCGGGAACTGGAGCTCACCGGCCTGATGAAACCGTTCTCCCTGGAGGTCTTCTACGGGGAACGCGTCGCGGTGCTCGGCTCCAACGGCTCCGGCAAGTCGCACTTCCTGCGGCTCCTCGCGGGTGAGGACGTCCGGCACACGGGCACCTGGAAGCTGGGGGCCCGGGTCGTCCCCGGCCACTTCGCCCAGACCCACGCCCACCCCGAACTCATCGGCCGCACCCTGGTCGACATCCTGTGGACCGAGCACGCCAAGGACCGGGGCGGCGCGATGTCGGCCCTGCGCCGCTACGAGCTGGAACGCCAGGGCGACCAGCCCTTCGACAAACTCTCCGGCGGCCAGCAGGCCCGCTTCCAGATCCTGCTCCTGGAACTCGCCGGCACCACGGCGCTGCTCCTGGACGAGCCGACGGACAACCTCGATCTGGAATCGGCGGAAGCCCTCCAGGAAGGCCTGGAGGCGTACGAGGGAACGGTGCTGGCGGTCACCCACGACCGCTGGTTCGCCCGCTCCTTCGACCGCTACCTGGTCTTCGGCTCGGACGGCGTGGTCCGCGAGAGCGCGGAACCGGTGTGGGACGAGCGCCGGGTGGAGCGGGTGCGCTGAGGGTTGAACGGGGAAACCCCAGCCGGACGTACGGCTGGGGTTCCCTCGGGGCGGTGCGTGCCGGGGTCAGCGGCGCAGGGTGAGGACGCCCGGTCGGTACGGCAGCTGGTCGTAGGGGCCGGTCGCCGTGGGCGACTTGCCCTGGTAGAGGAGCTGCAGGTTGCAGGGGTCGACGGTCATGGTCTGGTCGGGGTTGTCGCGGACCAGGTCACCGTGGCTGATGTCGTTGGTCCAGGTGGCCCCGCTGTTGGCCTTGCCCGCGAAGGGGTTGCTCTCGCTCGCCGCCTGCGGGGTCCACGTGCCGCTCAGGCTGGAGGCCGTGAACGAGCGGAAGTAGCGCTGCTCGCTGGCGCCCCGAGCCTCGACGATCATGAGGTACTGGTTCTGGCCCTTGACCTTGTAGACCTGCGGCGCCTCGAACAGGTTCTTCACCGTGTCGCTCATGACCGTGGTGTACGAGGAGCCGAAGTTGCCGGGGAAGTTCCCGATCGGCATGCTCGCCCGGTAGATCTTGCCGTTGTCACCGGCGAAGAACAGGTACATGTTCTGGCCGTCGCCGATCAGCGTCTGGTCGATCGGGGCGCCGCCCGGGATGCTCCCGGTGAACAGCGGCTGCGGCGCGGACCAGCCGTTGGGGTTGGACGGGTCGTTCGACGTGCGGTAGATGAACGGCCACGCGCCCCACTGGTAGGCCAGCACCCAGATCTTCTTGGGCGCGAAGTAGAACAGCGTGGGCGCCACGGCCTTCTGGTTCATCCCGGTCTGGCGCGCCGAGGACATGTCCGACCAGTTGGTGAAGGGCGCGAAGGCCATCGAGCCGTACGACGAACCCGACACGTTCGACCCGTAGACCAGGTGCTTGCCCTGGTACGTCACGCTGGTGAAGTCCTTCAGCGAGGTCCATCCGTTGGCCGGCTGGGCCAGCGCACCCGTCGAGGACCACCGGTACGTGGACGGGAGGGCGCAGGTGCCGCCCGTCGGCGCGGGCGAGGTCGGGGCCGGCGCCGAGGACGGGCCGGTCCACTTCTGGTTGCCGCCGGACCAGCAGGAGTGCAGCTGGATCTTCGTGCCGTTGGCGGTGGCGGCGCCCACGGCGTCGAGGCAGAGCCCGGAGCGGACGCCGGCGATCGTACCGTCGGTGTTGACGTTCCACTGCTGGTCGGCGCTGCCGTCACAGTCCGAGATGACCACCGGGGTGCCGTTGGCGGTGCCCTTGTTCCCGGCGGCCAGGCACTTGTTGCCGTACACCATCAGCTGTTTGCCGGCAGTGTGGGTCCAGCGCTGGTTGGTCTGCCCGTTGCAGTCCCACAGCTGCGCCTGGGTGCCGTTGGCGGTGGAGAAGCCGTTGATGTCGATGCAACGGCCGGAGGCGGCACCCTTGATCTCACCGCCGGAGCCGGGCTCGCCCGGCGTGGTGCCCGACCCGCCGGGGGTGGGGCCCGGTGCGGACTTGAGGGCGTTCATGACGGCGGTGTAGGCGGGCTTGGGGTTGCCGTTGTCGTCGAACAGCAGGGGTTTCTCACCGCCGCGCCAGGAGTCGCGGTCACGGACGCCCCACACCGTGATGCCGTTGCACCGGGCCACGGACAGGCAGGCGTTGACCGCGGTGGCGTAGTGGTCGGGGGAGGCCCCGGCGATGTCCAGCTCGGTGAGCTGCACGTCGACGCCGAGCGCGGCGAAGCCGGACAGGGTGGTCCGGAAGCTGGGCGGCGGCCCGCCGGGCCCGAAGTGGCTCTGGAACCCGACGCAGTCGATCGGCACGCCGCGGGACTTGAAGTCCTTGACCATGCGGTAGACGCCCTGGGTCTTGGCGTCCGTCCAGTTCTCGATGTTGTAGTCGTTGTAGCAGAGCTTGGCCGAGGGGTCTGCCGTACGGGCGGTGCGGAACGCCTCCTCGATGAAGCCGTCGCCCAGCACGTCCTGGAACACCGAGCTGCGGTGCCGCCCGGAGCCGTCGTCGAACGCCTCGTTGACCACGTCCCAGGCGTAGATCTTGCCCTTGTAGTGGGTCATCTCGGTGGTGATGTGGTTCTTCATCACGCCGCGCAGCGTGTTCGCGTCGTGGATGGAGCGGACCCAGGCGGGCAGCTGGGAGTGCCAGACCGTGGTGTGGCCGCGCAGCCGCTGGCCGTTCGCCTGGGCGTGGCTGACGATCCGGTCGGCGGCGCCGAAGGTGAACGTGCCGCGGGACGGCTCGATCGCGTCCCACTTCATCTCGTTCTCCGGGGTCACCATGGTGAACTCCCGGTCCGCGATCGCGGTGTACGCCGGGTCACCGAGCCGGCCGGAGGCCAGGGCGGTACCGAAGTAACGGCCGGAGGGGGCCGCCTGCGTACCCAGGGCGGCGGCTCCGGCGGAGCCGGGCAGGAGCGTCATGGCACCGGCGACCACCGCCGCGGCCGTCACACCGATCACTCCCGCCCGACGGCGCCGGCTGAGCCGGTGCATGCCCTTCATGACTTGCCTCGCGGGTCGTGGATGTGTCGCGTCATGGAAGCGTCTTTCTTCAGGAGATACGTCAACGGTGGGTCGGGGCACCCCTCCCGCCGGCACACCGTGGCGGGCGGAGGGAAGAACACCCCACACAGGGAGGCCGCCGAACTCGCGCCTCCGTAACGGAAATTCGACGCCGCCGGGGAGATGGCCCGGTGATGCATCTCGCAGGAGAAAAGCGTTACGTGGGGCCGTTCGCGCTGGTCGTCCCGGCGGAAGCGCGTGGTGCCTTCAGGTGGCGCCTAAGGCCGGAGAGCCGTCGTGGTCGCCCCTACTCAAGGAACAGCGGGCGGTCAGGAGCGGTTGTCAGGAACGGTTGTCAGGAACGGTTGTCAGGCCCAGGCCCGGCGCAGGACGAAGGAAGCCTGCCCGGCGAAGGCACGGGTGCCGTCGGAGCCGTCGAGCCAGATACCGCCGTCGCGCCGGCGCAGGACCGATCCCGGGTAGTTGTGCGCGTGCAGGGTCACCGACCCGGCGACCGAACCGGGGCTCGCGCAGAAGGTGGCGTCCTCCCGGAACAGGGCGCTGCCGTCGTCGGCGCTCAGCCGCAGCCGCAGTTCACTGTGGCGCAGATAGCGGCCGTCGTCGGCGCGGAAGGTGACGCACCGGCTGTCGGCCAGCCCTCGGACGACCGTGAAGGTGACCCGCCGCCGCGTCCGGGCGTCGCTGGACGCGGAGACCCGGCCGAGGGTCGCGAAGTCGCCGGAGTACGTGAGGTACCGGGCGGGGGCGTCCACCGACTCCAGCGACCACGTGCCCGGCGGAACAGTGCCGGCGGGCGCGGACGGACTCGCCGGGGACGGTCCGGGCGTGGCGGTGGTGTGCGCCGGGGCCGGTGGGGC
>NZ_JBJHPC010000527.1:0-4992 GCF_045257485.1 Streptomyces sp. YS-3
GGCCAGCAGCGGCTCGGCGTGCCGCCGGGGCCGGGGCCCTGCCCGTCCGGGGCGCCGCCGAGCCGCTGCTGGCCCTTGCGGGGGCCGACCGGGCGGGCGGGCAGCGCGGAGGTGCCGGTCACGGGTCCGGTGGTGGGTCCGGCGGGGCCGCCGTTCCCGCCGGAGGCGGCCCGGCCCGAGCCGTTGGCGGAGGCCGGACCGGGGCGGAAACCACCGGTGGCGTCCGGGCCGCCGGCGGCGAAGCCGTGGTCCTCGGCGCCGGGGCCCGCGGGACCGGCGGAGAAGCCGTGGCCGTCGGTGCCGCCCGGGCCCGCGAAGCCGTTGCCGTCGCCGTTGTCGCCCGGCCGGGCGAACGAGCCGGTGACCGAGCCGTCGTCGGGCGCGCCCTGCGGGCCGTCCGAGAAGTACGGAAGGCCGGAGCGCGGGGTGCCGGACGGCGGGGTCGCGCCGGAGCCCGCTCTGCGGGGCGCGAACCAGTCGCTGGCCGGCTTCTCCTCGGCCGCGGCGGCGGTCGCCGCCTCCTCGGCCTCCGCGGCGGCCCGCTCGCGCTCGCCGCGCGCGGCGGCGGACGCCTTGTCGGCGTCGCTCACCGGCGTTCTCATCACGACCGGCGGGATGGGCCGGGACCCGGGGATGTTGATCCGGATACGCGTCGTCAGCGTGGTCTCGGTCTTCGGCTCGTCCGGCTGGGCGGCGGCTTCCGGGGCGTCGTGCGCCGGAGAGTGCGGCGTTCCGTACGGCGGGGTACCCGACGGGTACGCGGCTCCGCCGCGCCCCTGGGGGCCGGAGGTCGAACTGTCAGTTTCACGACTCAAGGCAGGTTCTCTCCCGATCGGCTCCGCCACCCGCTCTTGTCTCGTGTGCCTGTGCGCGGACGGCTCGGCGGCGCGCACCACCATACTGGCCGCCGCCGACGCGCACCGGACGGCCCGGGGAAGCGGGGCACCACAGCCTGTACTGCGCCGCCGAAGCCCCGCACGTCACTCGCCCGTTCGGGCCGAAACTCCGGGCGGTCGCACGAGATTTCCGACCGTGGCACAGATCACAGCCGCCAGCATGCCGCCGAGCAGGAAGACGTACGAGCCGAGTCCCGCGCCGAAGACGAAGTCGCCCTCGGGCCGGGTGGCCGTCAGAAAGAGCACGGCGACCAGCCATCCGGCGGCCGAGGAACCGACCCCGGCGCGGCTGCCCGTCAGGGCCGTACCGGTCCAGAAGAGTCCGGCGGACGCGGCCAGCGAGAGCAGCAACCCGCCGGGGAACCAGGCGGCTTGGACGAGCGCGCCCGCGGCCCCGGTGAGCGCGCCGAGCAGGAACAGCCCGAGGAAGGCGGCGATCCGCCCGGGGCGGGCGCCCGCCGGACGGGAGTTGACGGGCGGCGGGGAGGTACGGGACGCGGCGCTCATCACAGGCCCAGCCCGGCGAACAGGTCCTGCTCGCGCTCGCCGGCCGGGGCCCCGGAGACCCCGTCCACCAACTCGTAGTACTCGGTCGTGAAGAGCGGCTGGGCCAAATCGTTGGAGAGCGCGAAGAACGGGCCGTCCACGGTGATCTGGGTGGCGTGCGCGCGCATCGCGGCGGCCTTCGCCCCGGCGTGGGCGGTTCCGTCGATCTCGGCGGTGACCCGCCCGTCCTCGATGACGCCCGGGATGTCGGACACGTCCGCGACGCCGGGGAAGGAGGTGCCGGACTCCCGCAGCCGCGCGAAACCGGCCTCGGCCACCGAGCGCGGCACCCGGTTCCAGTAGGTCTTGGCGATGGTGTGCGGCTCGCCGAGGCCGGGGCGGTAGGCGGGGTCGGCGGCCAGCTCGGCGGCGCGCATCGCCACCCGGTGGGCCTGGATGTGGTCGGGGTGGCCGTAGCCGCCGTCCGGGTCGTAGGCGACCAGGACCTGCGGGCGGACCTCGCGGATCACCTCGACCAGGTGGGGGGCCGCCTCGTCGACGTCGGTGTTCCAGAAGGCCCCGGAGCGGTGGTTCTGCTCCAGGCCCGTCATCCCGGAGTCGCGGAAGCGGCCGGGGCCGCCGAGGAAGCGGTGGTCGCTGACCCCCAGCTCCTTCATGGCCGCCGCGAGTTCCTGGACGCGGTGGGCGCCGAGGCGGTCCTCCCGGTCGGCGGTCAGCTGCGCGAGATCGGCCGGGATGACCTCGCCCTCCTCGCCGAGGGTGCAGGTCACCAGCGTGACCAGCGCGCCTTCGGCGGCGTAGCGGGCCATGGTGGCGCCGTTGTTGATCGACTCGTCGTCGGGGTGGGCGTGCACCAGGAGCAGCCGCCGGGCGGGGAGATCCGTCATACGGGACAGCCTACGAGGCATGCCGCGCGGCGGCATGCCTCGGATCCCCCGGCCGCGCCGGGCGGCGGCGCGGCCCTCAGAACTTCATGTCGCTAGAACTTGATGTCGCTGATCATGCCCGCGACGTTGTTGCTGAGGTCGTTGATGGTGGGCGCCATGGACGAACTGGCGAGGTAGAACCCGAGCAAGGTGCAGACCACCGCGTGTCCGGCCTTCAGTCCGGACTTCCTGACCAGCAGGAAGACGATGATCGCCAGCAGCACCACCGCCGAAATCGAGAGTGCCACGGCGGTTCACCTCCATCTGTCGGTCGGGCAGGGCCAGTCGGTCGGGCAGAACAGCGTGCCTGGGGGCATGCAGATGTCATACCCACGCCCCACTATGGATCATAACTATCCGGCGGAACGCATTGATCGGTGCACGGGCGCACAAGGGGCGCACACCCCCCACGTACGAGCAGGTGCGGGCGGGTGCCGCTAGGTTCGCCCCATGACCTCAATTGCCCCCGGAAAGACCTCGTTTCCCCGTCAGTACGCCAGGACCCAGCGCTTCACGCTCGGTGCGCCCCGCGCCTTCACGGTGGCCCCGGACGGCAGCCGGGTGGCCTTCCTGAGGGCTCCTGGGGGTACGGATCCGGCCAACAGCCTCTGGGTGCTCGATCTGGCGGACGGCGCGCGCGAACGGCTCGCGGCGGACCCCCGGGCGCTCCTGGGCGGCGCCTCGGAGGAGCTGTCGGACGAGGAGCGGGCGCGGCGCGAGCGCAGCCGCGAGGGCGCGGCGGGCATCGTGGGGTATGCGACGGACGCGGCGGTGGAGCTGGCCGCGTTCACGCTCTCGGGGCGTCTTTTCACTGCCGAGCTGCGCGCCGGGACCACCCGTGAACTGCCCGTTCCCGGGCCGGTGATCGACCCGAGGCCGTCCCCCGACGGCCGGTTCGTCGCCTATGCGGCGCGGGGCGCCCTGCGGGTCATCGGGGCCGGCGGCGAGGGCGACCGGGCGCTCGCGGAGCCGGAGGCGCCCGAGGTCACCTATGGGCTGGCGGAGTTCATCGCGGCCGAGGAGATGGACCGCGCCCGGGGCTTCTGGTGGTCGCCGGACTCGGACGCGCTCCTGGTGGCGCGGGCCGACGAGAGCCCGGTGCGGCGCTGGTGGATCTCCGACCCGGCCAACCCCGACCGTGAGCCGCAGCGGGTCGCCTACCCGGCCGCGGGCACGCCCAACGCCGAGGTGCGGCTCTTCCGGTACGGGCTCGACGGGACCCGGACCGAGATCGTCTGGGACCGGGCGCGCTATCCGTATCTGGCCCGTGTGCACTGGTCGGCGGCGGGCGCCCCGCTGCTCCTGGTGCAGGCCCGGGACCAGCGCGTCCAGCTGCACCTGGCCGTGGACACCGCCTCGGGGACGACCCGGACGGTCCACGCGGACGAGGACGCGGTGTGGCTGGATCTCTTCCCCGGCGTTCCGGCCTGGGCGCCGGACGGACGGCTGGTGCGGATCGCGGACGAGGGCGGGGCGCGCGTCCTGGCGGCGGGCGACCGTCCGCTGACCGGCGAGCAGGTGCAGATCCGGGCCGTGCTCGACATCGGGGACGACGACATCCTGGTCTCGGCGTCGGCCGGGGAGGCGGCCCGTGCACCCGAAACCGGGGAGCTCCATGTGTACCGGGTCAACGAGCTGGGTATCGAGCGGGTTTCGGAGGGTGCCGGGGTGCACTCGGCGGTCCGGGGCGGACCGGTGACGGTACTCACTTCGGCCCGTCCGGACAGCCCGGGCACCACGGTCCGGGTGGAGCGGGACGGCAAGACGGTCGCGGTGATCGACTCGTACGCCGAGACCCCGGTGCTCACGGCCCGGGCGCGGCTGACCGAGGGGGGCGCGCGGCGCATCCCGTGCGCCGTACTGCTCCCCACCGACTACTCGGAATCGGACGGTCCCCTTCCGGTGCTGATGGATCCGTACGGAGGGCCCCACGGCCCCCGCGTCCACGCCGCCCACAACGCCCATCTCACCTCGCAGTGGTTCGCGGACCAGGGCTTCGCGGTGATCGTGGCCGACGGGCGCGGCGCCCCCGGCCGCTCACCCGCCTGGGAGAAGGCGATCCGGGACGACTTCACGCTCACCCTCGACGACCAGATCGAGGCGCTGCACGGCCTGGCGGGCGCCTTCCCGCTGGATCTGGGGCGGGTGGCGATGCGCGGCTGGTCCTACGGCGGCTATCTCTCGGCCCTCGCGGTGCTGCGCCGCCCCGATGTCTTCCACGCGGGAATCGCGGGCGCGCCGGTGACCGACTGGCGGCTCTACGACACCCACTACACCGAGCGCTACCTGGGCGACCCGCAGGGCAATCCCTCGGTGTACGAGGCGAACTCGCTGGTCACCGACGCCGGACTGTCCCAACCGGCCGAGCAGCACCGGCCGTTGATGATCATCCATGGTCTG
This sequence comes from Streptomyces sp. YS-3, assembly GCF_045257485.1. Lineage (NCBI taxonomy): Bacteria > Bacillati > Actinomycetota > Actinomycetes > Kitasatosporales > Streptomycetaceae > Streptomyces > Streptomyces sp. YS-3. Next base: position 4,730 of record NZ_JBJHPC010000527.1, read on the forward strand.
GCGGACGACAATGTGGTGGCCGCCCACACCCTGCGGCTCTCCTCGGCCCTGCTGGCGGCCGGCCGCCCCCATGAGGTCCTGCCCCTCACGGGCGTGACCCATATGACCCCGCAGGAGCAGGTGGCGGAGAACCTCCTCCTGCTCCAGGTGGACTTCCTGAAGCGCTCCTTGGGGATCTGACCGGCCGCGCCGTGCCTTCCCGGCGTCCTCACCAGCCGGGCGGCGGCGAGGAGGGCGGCGGGGGCGGGCCGAAGCCCGGCGGC
>NZ_JBJHPC010000528.1:0-4978 GCF_045257485.1 Streptomyces sp. YS-3
GCCCACGGCAGCCGCGACCCCAGGGCGCTGCGCACCGTGTCCGCCCTGCTCGACCTGGTCCGCGAACTGCGCCCCGGGCTCGACGTACGGCTCGGCCACATCGAGATCGACGAGCCCGCGCTGCCCGACACCCTCGCCGGACTGGGCGCCGGGCACGCCGTTCTCGTACCGCTGCTGCTGAGCCGCGGCTTCCACGTCAAGCAGGACATCCCGGCGGCCGTCGCCGACGCCCCGCGGCTGCGCACCCGTATCGCCCGGCCGCTCGGTCCGCACCCGCTGCTCGTCGAGGCGCTGTACGAAAGGCTCGTCGAGGCCGGGTGGGACGAGGACCCACGCGCGCGTGGCGGGCGGGCGGTGGTGCTCGCCGGGGCCGGATCGCGCGACCCCGAGTCGGCCGCCGACACCCGCCGCACCGCCGCGCTGCTCGCCGACCGCCTCGGCGTACCGGTGATACCCGCCTACGCCTCGGCCGCCGCCCCCACCGTCCCCGAGGCCCTGCGGGCACTCGCCGCGCGGGGCCGCCACCGGGTCGCGATCGCCTCGTACTTCACCGCGCCCGGCCGGTTCGCCACCCAGAGCGCCGCCCACGCGCGCGGGGTCGCCGCGGCCCCGCTCGGCGCCCACCCGGCCGTCGCCCGCCTCGTCCTGCACCGCTACGACCAGGCGCTCGCCGCCGCCCCGTTCGCCGCCCCGCCGCGCGAACTCGCCACGGCCTGAGCACCCGCGCCGCCCCGCTTGTCAGTGGTTCCGTTTACTGTCGGTGCATGGAAGGCATCGCAGCACACCACCCCGGGTACGAGCCGACCGACGTCGAGCGGTGGGCCGCCGAACCGGACAAACGGCCCGGCCGGACCGCCTTCCAGCGTGATCGCGCGCGTGTGCTGCACTCCGGGGCGCTGCGCCGGCTGGCGGGCAAGACGCAGGTCGTGACGCCCGGCGAGACCGGCCGGCTGTGGGACGCGAGCCCGCGCACCCGCCTCACCCACTCCCTGGAGTGCGCCCAGGTCGGCCGCGAGCTCGGCGCCGCCCTCGGCTGCGACCCCGACCTCGTCGAGGCGGCCTGCCTCGCGCACGACATGGGCCACCCGCCCTTCGGGCACAACGGCGAGCAGGCGCTCAACGACTTCGCCAAGGACTGCGGCGGCTTCGAGGGCAACGCCCAGTCGCTGCGCCTGCTCACCCGCCTCGAACCCAAGCGCTTCGTGCGCGACGAGGAGAGCGGCGAGCCCGTCAGCGTCGGCCTCAACCTCACCCGGGCCGCCCTGGACGCGGCCACCAAGTACCCCTGGCCGCGCGGCGGCCACCCCACCGACCCGCAGTCCGTGAAGTTCGGGGTCTACGAGGACGACCTGCCGGTCTTCGACTGGGTGCGCCGGGGCGCCGAGCCCGACCGCAAGTGCTTCGAGGCCCAGGTCATGGACTGGGCCGACGACGTGGCGTACTCGGTCCACGACTTCGAGGACGGGCTGCACGCCGGGCACATCGACCCCAACCTGCTCTTCTCCGAACCGGAGCGCGCGGACATCTGGCGCGTGGCGATCGGGCGGTACGTGCCGGCCGGCACCGAGCCGCAGGAGCTCGCGGACGCGCTGGACCGGCTGATGGACCAGGAGTGGTGGCCGCACGGGTACGACGGCTCGGCCGTCGCCCAGGCCCGGCTGAAGGACGCCACCAGCCAGCTCATCGGCCGGTTCTGCCTGGCCGCCGAGGGCGCGACCCGCGAGCGCTGGGGCTCGGGCCGGCTGAGCAGGTACGGGGCGGAGCTGGAGGTCCCGCGCGCCGCGCGCAACGAGTGCGCGGTGCTCAAGGCGGTGGCCGTCCGCTATGTGATGCAGCGTGACGAGCAGGAGCGGCTCCGCGCCGACCAGCGCGTGATTCTGGCCGAACTGGCCGAAGCGCTCACCGCGCGCGCCCCGGCGGACGGCCTCGACCCGCAGTTCCGCGCGCTCTTCGCCGCGGCCGGCGACGACCGCGCCCGGCAACGGGTCATCGTCGACCAGATCGCGTCCCTGACCGACGCCGCGGCCCTGTCCCTGCACGCCAGACTGACGGCGCCGCACCGCTGAGCCGCGGTGGAGCGCGGTTTCCCGTACGTAGGACCGTACGCATTCCCGTACGTATGACGCACCGATCAAGCCCGGCCACTCGGCGCCCCAACGGAGCAAGCCCTCTTCCCCCATCACGCTCCGTGCGGGACGCTCGCTGATGGCGGTTGAGCAACGAGGAGGCATCAAGTGGTCGACGCAGACCGGACATTTGTCATTGTCGGTGGAGGACTGGCCGGGGCCAAGGCCGCCGAGACCCTGCGCGCCGAGGGGTTCAACGGCCGGGTGATCCTCATCGGCGACGAGCGGGAGCACCCCTACGAACGGCCTCCCCTGTCCAAGGGCTTCCTCTCCGGCAAGGAGGAACGCGACAGCGTCTTCGTCCACGAACCCGGCTGGTACGCGCAGAACGACATCGAGCTCCACCTCGGCCAGACCGTCACCGCCATCGACCGCGAGGCCAGGACCGTCCGCCTGGGCGACGGCACCGTCATCGGCTACGACAAGCTGCTGCTCGCCACCGGCTCCGAGCCCCGCCGCCTGGAGATCCCCGGCACGGAGCTGGCGGGCGTCCACCATCTGCGCCGCCTCGCCCACTCCGAGCGGCTGCGCAACACCCTCAAGGCCCTCGGCCGCGACAACGGCCACCTGGTGATCGCCGGGGCCGGCTGGATCGGCCTGGAGGTCGCCGCCGCCGCGCGCGGATACGGCGCGGAGGTCACCGTCGTCGAGCCCGAGCAGACCCCGCTGCACCAGGTGATCGGCCCCGAGCTCGGTCAGATCTTCACCGAACTGCACGCCGAGCACGGCGTCCGCTTCCACTTCGGCGCGCGGCTCACCGAGATCGTCGGCCAGGACGGCATGGTCCTCGCCGCCCGCACCGACGACGGCGAGGAGCACCCGGCGCACGACGTGCTCGCCGCGATCGGGGCCGCGCCGCGCACCGCGCTCGCCGAGGCCGCGGGCCTCGCGCTCGTCGACCGCGCGCACGGCGGCGGGGTCGCGGTCGACGCGTCGCTGCGCACCTCCGACCCGGACATCTTCGCCGCGGGCGACGTGGCCGCGGCCCACCACCCGCTGCTCGACATCCGGCTGCGGGTGGAGCACTGGGCCAACGCCCTCAACGGCGGCCCGGCCGCGGCCCGCGCGATGCTGGGCCAGGAGACCGGCTACGACCGGGTGCCGTACTTCTTCTCCGACCAGTACGACCTGGGCCTGGAGTACTCGGGCTGGGCGCCCCCCGGCAGCTACGACCAGGTGGTGCTCCGGGGCGACGCGGGCAAGCGCGAGTTCATCGCCTTCTGGCTGAGCGAGCGGCGGGTGCTGGCGGGGATGAACGTGAACGTGTGGGACGTCACAGAGGCGATCCAGGACCTGATCAGGGCGGGCACGAAGGGCGTCCGGATCGACCCGGACCGCCTGGCGGACCCGTCGGTCCCGCTGCAAGACCTGACGACGCCCTGAGCGCCAAGGCGAGGCCCGGCCGAACCCCGGCCGGGCCGCCGCCCACGGGCACCCGGGACTGTCCTTCCCGCACCGTAGACTTGCCGCGTGGCAGGCAGGATCAACGATGACGACGTGAAGGCGGTCCGGGACGCGGTCCCGATCGACGCCGTCGTGTCCGAGTACCTCCAGCTGCGCAACGCGGGCGGCGGCAACCTCAAGGGCCTGTGCCCCTTTCACGACGAGAAGTCCCCGTCCTTCCAGGTCAGCCCCAGCAAGGGCCTCTTCCACTGCTTCGGCTGCCAGGAAGGCGGCGACACGATCGCCTTCGTCCGGAAGATCGACCACCTGTCGTTCTCCGAGGCCGTCGAGCGCCTGGCCGCCACCGCCGGCATCACCCTGCGGTACGAGGAGGGCGGCTACAACCCCTCCCACCAGCGCGGCGAACGCATCCGCCTGGTCGAGGCCCACAAGATCGCCGCGCAGTTCTACATCGAGCAGCTGGGCACCAGCCCCGAGGCCGAGATCGGCCGCAAGTTCCTCGCCGAGCGCGGCTTCGACCAGGCCGCCGCCGCCCACTTCGGCGTCGGCTACAGCCCGGCCGGCTGGGACCACCTCACCCGCTTCCTGCGCGGCAAGGGCTTCAGCGACAAGGAGCTGACCCTCTCCGGGCTCTCCCAGGAGGGCCGCCGCGGCCCCATCGACCGCTTCCGCGGCCGGCTGATGTGGCCGATCCGCGATGTCTCCGGCGAAGTCGTCGGCTTCGGCGCCCGCAAGCTCCGCGACGACGACAACGGCCCCAAGTACCTCAACACCCCCGAGACCGCGATCTACAAGAAGTCGCAGGTCCTGTACGGGATCGACCTGGCCAAGAAGGACATCGCCAAGTCCAGCCGCGCGGTGGTCGTCGAGGGCTACACCGATGTGATGGCCTGTCACCTCGCCGGGGTCACCACCGCCATCGCCACCTGCGGCACCGCCTTCGGCGGCGACCACATCAAGATCCTGCGCCGCCTCCTGATGGACAACGGCAGCGCGCGCGTGATCTTCACCTTCGACGGTGACGCGGCGGGCCAGAAGGCGGCCCTGCGCGCCTTCGAGGACGACCAGAAGTTCGCCGCCGAGACCTACATCGCCATCGCCCCCGACGGCATGGACCCCTGCGAACTGCGCCTGGCCAAGGGGAACGAGGCGGTCGCCGACCTGGTCCAGCCCCGCACCCCGCTCTTCGAGTTCGCCATCCGCCAGATCGTCCAGCGCTACGACCTGGAGACCCCGGCGGGCCGCGCCGCCGCGCTCGACGAGGCCGCCCCGATCGTCGCCCGCATCAAGAACATCGCCTCCCAGCACGAGGTGGCCGTCCAGCTGGCCGGCATCCTCGGCATCCTGGACACCCAGTTCGTCGTCAAGCGCGTGGCCCAGCTGGGCCGTTGGGCCCGCGACCGGGGCGGCAAGGGCCCGGCCCCGGACCGCCGCCGCCCGTACGGAGA
>NZ_JBJHPC010000529.1:0-4976 GCF_045257485.1 Streptomyces sp. YS-3
GGGTGCGGGGAGGTCCGGTACGGCCGGGGCGGTCTCCGTGAGGGCGCGGGCCAGCTTGGAGGCGCTGCGTGCCGGGCGCAGGCCCGCCTTGAGGAGCCGTTTCTCGACGCGGTCGAGGAGGGCGGGGTCGGCGTCGTCGGCGAGCTCCACCTCGACCTCGGTCCAGTGGGCGGTGGCGCCCGCGCGTCCGGGGCCGAGGCGCACGGCCCGCACGGAGTCGACGCTCACCTCGGCGAGCGGTGTCCCGTCCGCGTCGAGCAGATGGCGCAGGTCGCGGGAGGAGACGAGCCGGACGACGGGGTCCAGCCGGCGGTCGCGGACGCGGGAGCGCAGGAGTGCGGCCAGGGCGCGCGGGACGTCCGGGGAGAGGGGGGCGCGGATCTCGTCGCGGATGCCGGTGGCGACCGGGAACTTCAGGTGCCAGCCCGCGTCCGCGCCGCCCGTTCTGCGGCGCAGGGTGAGGGAGTCGGCCGCCAGGCGCAGGTCCTGGGTGTCGTAGTAGACGGCGTCCAGCTCGGCCACGCCCCCGTCGATGACGCGCGCGACTCCCGTGACCCCGGTGAGGCCGGGAAGCCGCAGGTCGTCGCCGGTGGCTTCGTACTTCCGCTCGATCTCGCGCTTCGTCTCCGCCATGAACTGAATCTAGACGCGAAACGGAGTCTCAAACAGGCACCGGACCGGCCATGACGGCCGGTCCGGTGCCTCGCGGGCGGTCCTATGCCGTTATCGGCCGCTGCACCCTGATCGACTGGAGCAGTCCGATCGCGACCCAGACCGCGAACATCGACGATCCTCCGTACGACACGAAGGGCAGCGGCAGGCCCGCCACCGGCATGATGCCGAGGGTCATCCCGATGTTCTCGAAGGACTGGAAGCCGAACCAGGCGATGATCCCGGCGGCCACGACCGTGCCGTACAGCTCGGTCGTCTCGCGCGCGATGCGGCAGGCGCGCCACAGGACCACGCCGAGCAGGACGAGGATCAGGCCCGCGCCGACGAAGCCGAGCTCCTCGCCCGCGACGGTGAAGACGAAGTCGGTCTGCTGCTCGGGGACGAACTGGCCGGTGGTCTGGCTGCCCTTGAACAGGCCGGTGCCGGTCAGTCCGCCGGAGCCGATGGCGATCCGGGCCTGGTTGGTGTTGTAGCCGACGCCGGCCGGGTCGAGGCTGGGGTTGGCGAAGGCCGCGAAGCGGTTGATCTGGTACTCGTCGAGCAGCCCGAGCGCCGCGACCGCGATCGCCCCCGCCACGCCCGCCCCTATCAGGCCGAGCACCCAGCGGTTGGAGGCTCCGGAGGCGAGCAGCACGCCCAGGATGATGATCACGATGACCATGACCGACCCGAGGTCCGGCATCATCATGATGATCAGGATGGGCAGCGCGGCGATGCCCAGGGACTTGAGCACCGTGCGGTGGTCGGGGTGCGGGGTGTCCCCGGCGTCGACGCGCGACGCCAGTATCATCGCCATCCCCAGAATGATGGTGATCTTGGTGAATTCGGAGGGCTGGAGCGAGAAGCCGCCGCCGATGATGATCCAGGCGTGCGCGCCGTTGACGGTCGCGCCCAGCGGGGTCAGCACGGCGAGGATCAGCACCACCGAGATCCCGTACAGCACCGGCACCGCGCCCCGCAGGGTGCGGTGGCCCAGCCAGATGGTGCCGATCATCAGCCCGAACCCGATGCCGGTGTTCATGGCGTGCCGGATCAGGAAGTAGTACGGGTCGCCCTGGTTGAGCTGGGTGCGGTTGCGGGTCGCGGACCACACCAGCAGCGAGCCGATGAAGGACAGCGCGAGCGCGGAGAGCAGCAGCCACCAGTCGAGCCGGCGCAGCACCGAGTCGCGCGCGGTGAGCTTGGCGAAGGCGGAGCGCTCGGGCGCGTACCGCTGGACGGAGAAGCCGGCCATCAGTCCCTGCGCCCCCGTCCGCCGCCCCGGTTGTCGGTGTTGGCCGCGGCGAGCTGCTGCTCACCGGGCTTCTTCTCGGGGACCTTCTGCGAGTCCGGGTCGTACGGCTCGACCTTCGGCGCGTCGATGGAGCCGTCGGCCTGGATCCTGGGCAGGGCCTGCTGCGGCTGGGGCAGCAGGGCGCGCTTGAGGTCCTGGTTGCCCGCGTCGTCGAGTCCGTAGATCGCGTCGTAGATGTTGCGCACGGCGGGGCCGGACGCGCCCGAGCCCGTACCACCCTGGGAGATCGTCATGACGATCGAGTAGTCCTTGGTGTACGTGGCGAACCACGAGGTCGTCTGCTTGCCGTAGACCTCGGCGGTACCGGTCTTGGCGTGCATCGGGATCTGCTTCTGCGGCCAGCCGCCGAACCGCCAGGCGGCCGTACCGCGGGTGGCGACTCCCGCGAGGGCTTCGTCTATGTCGTCGCGGGTCGCCCGGGTCATCGGCAGCTTGCCGTGCGCCTTGGGCGTGATCTGCTTGACGGACTTGCCGTCGGCGCTGATCACGGCCTTGCCGACGGTGGGGTCGTAGAGGGTGCCGCCGTTGGAGATCGCCGAGTAGATCGTCGCCATCTGGATGGGGGTGACGAGGGTGTCGCCCTGGCCGATGGAGTAGTTGACCGAGTCACCGGCGCGCATGAGGTTGCCTTCGAGGCAGTTCTCGTACTCGATCTTCTGGACGTAGTCGCCGTCCTTCTTGCCGTGCTTGCACCAGGCGTCCTTGTTGGCCTCCCAGAACCGCTGCTTCCACTGGCGGTCGGGGACCCGGCCTGGGACCTCGCTGGGCAGGTCGATACCGGTCTTGGAGCCGAGGCCGAAGTCGTGGGCGGTCTTGTAGAACCAGTCGGCGGCGTCCTTCTTCGGCTTCATGCCGCCGTCCTTGAGCCACTGGTCGTGCGCGAGACCGTAGTAGACGGTGTCGCAGGAGACCTCCAGGGCCTGGCCGATGGTGATGTTGCCGTGGCCCTGGGACTCGAAGTTCTTGAAGACCTGGCCGCCGACCGAGTACGAACTCGGGCAGGGGTAGGTGTTGTTGAACGCGTACCCGGCGCGGACCGCGGCGGCCGAGGAGACCACCTTGAAGATGGAGCCGGGCGCGGCCTGGCCCTGGATGGCGCGGTTGAGCAGCGGGTAGTTGGAGTCCTTGCCGGTGAGCGCCTGGTAGTCCTTGGCGGAGATGCCGCCGACCCAGGCGTTCGGGTCGTAGTTGGGCAGCGAGGCCATGGCGACGACCCGGCCGGTCTTCGCCTCCATCACGACGACCGCGCCCGCGTCGGCCTTGTAGTTCTCGTTGGTGTTCTTGTCGAACTCCTTGCGGGCCTCGGTCATGGCGTGGTTGAGCTCGTACTCCGCGACGGCCTGCACCCGGGCGTCTATCGACGTGACGATGTTCGAGCCCGGCTCGGCCTTGTCGCTCTGCGCCTGCCCGATGACACGGCCGAGGTTGTCCACCTCGTAGCGGGTCACGCCCGCCTTGCCGCGCAGCTGCTTGTCGTAGGTGCGCTCCAGGCCCGAGCGGCCCACCATGTCCGAGCGCAGATACGGCGAGTCGGTGTCCTTCGCCTTGATGATCTCCTCGTCGGTGACCGGCGAGAGGTAGCCGAGCACCTGCGCGGTGTTGGCCTTGCCGGGCGAGGTGTAGCGGCGCACCGCGGTGGGGTCGGCGGTGATGCCGGGGAAGTCCTCGGAGCGCTCACGGATCTGGAGGGCCTGCTGGGTGGTGGCCTTGTCGGTGACCGGGATCGGCTGGTACGGCGAGCCGTTCCAGCAGGGCTTGGGCGTCTTGGCGTCGCACAGCCGCACCTTGTCCATGACGTCCTGCGGCTTCATACCGAGGACGGCGGCCAGCCGGGTCAGCACGGCCTTGCCCTTGTCGGGCATCTTCGTCAGGTCGGTACGGGACGCGGAGACCACCAGCCGGGTCTCGTTGTCCGCCAGCGGCACCCCGCGCGCGTCCAGGATCGCCCCGCGCACCGCGGGCTGCACGACCTGCTGCACATGGTTGTTCTTGGCCTCGTCCTCGTACTCCTGCCCGTTGCGGATCTGGAGGTACCAGAGGCGTCCGCCGAGGGTGAGGAGCAGGGAGAAGACGAGGACCTGGATGATGACGAGCCGGATCTGCACCCGGGGGGTGCGTCCCGTCTCGGGGATGTTGCTCACGCGGTGGCCCCCTCGTTCACAGTCGCTTGACGCCCTTGATGCGGCCGGCCCGGGCCGCGCGGTTGCGGGCGGCCTTCACCCGCAGGCCGCCCTTGCGCTCACCGATCCGCAGCCCGGTGCCGCCGGAGAGCCAGCCGGAGGAGATGCTCGCGCCGTTGGCGCCGGCGCCCCCCGACGCCTCGGCCAGCGGGTCGTTCTCGGCCCGTCTGGCGAGCGCCATGATGAGCGGCACGGTGAACGGGGCGAGCAGCAGGTCGTAGACGGCGGCCGTGAACAGCAGGTTCACCAGGCCGACATGGCGGGCCGCGGTGTCGCCGACGAGGGCGCCCACGCCCGCGTAGAGCAGGGTGGAGCCGATGGCCGCGCAGACCACCACGAGCATGGGGCCGGTGGCCGAGCGCAGCCGGCCGTGGTCGGGCTTGGCGAGCCCCGCCGCGTAGCCGACCAGGCACAGGACCAGCGCGTAGCGCCCGGCGGCGTGGTCGGCGGGCGGGGCGAGGTCGGAGAGCAGCCCGGCGGCGAAGCCGACGAAGGCGCCGCCGAGGTGACCGTAGACGAGGGCGAGGCCGAGGACGGTGAGCAGCACCAGGTCCGGGACGGCGCCGGGCAGCTGGAGGCGGGCCAGGACGCTCACCTGGACGACGAGGGCGACGACGATCAGGGCGGACGAGAGGATGACCCTGTTGATACGCATCTGGATCAGCTCCTACTGGTCGCCGTCGGCGGCGTTGTTCGCGTTGTTCGCGTTGTTCGCGTTGTTCGGATCGCCGGGAAGCGCGTTGGGCCTGCGGTTGGGATCCGCGTTGGGGTCCGGGACGGGGTTGCCGTTGGGGTTGCCGTTCGGGTTCCCGTTGGGGTCGTTGTTGGGG
>NZ_JBJHPC010000530.1:0-4950 GCF_045257485.1 Streptomyces sp. YS-3
TGGGGGCGGTGGGCATGGAGCCGGGCTCCTCGGACTTCAGACGCGTGGWCATGCCGCCAGCCCCTCGGCCAGCGGCCCCAGCGCGAGGGCGGGGAAGTAGGTCAGACCGGTGACGATCAGGATCGTGCCGACCAGCAGACCGGTGAACAGGGGCTTGTTGGTGCGCAGGGTGCCCGCTGTCGCGGGGACGGGCCGCTGCTCGGCGAGCGAGCCGGCGAGCGCCAGGACGAACACCATCGGGAGGAACCGGCCGAGCAGCATCACCAGGCCGAGTGAGGTGTTGAACCAGGGGGTGTCGGCGGCGAGGCCCGCGAACGCCGAGCCGTTGTTGTTGGCGGCGGAGGTGTACGCGTAGAGCACCTCGGAGAAGCCGTGCGCGCCCGGGTTGGACATCGAGCCGCGGGCCGAGGGCAGGACCATCGCGACCGCCGTGGACACCAGGACCAGCGCCGGGGTGATCAGGAGGTAGCAGGCCGCGTACTTGATCTCGCGGGTGCCGATCTTCTTGCCCAGGTACTCCGGGGTGCGCCCCACCATCAGGCCCGCCAGGAACACCGCGATGACCGCCATGACCAGCATGCCGTAGAGACCGGAGCCGGTGCCGCCGGGCGCGATCTCGCCGAGTTGCATGCCCAGCAGGGTGATACCGCCGCCGAAGCCGGTGAGCGAGGAGTGGAAGCCGTCCACGGCGCCGGTGGAGGTGAGGGTGGTGGCGACCGCGAAGACGGAGGTGCCGCCGATGCCGAAGCGGGTCTCCTTGCCCTCCATCGCTCCGCGCGCCAGGTCGAACGCCGGTCCGTGGTGGGCGGATTCGGTCCACAGCATCAGGGCGGTGAAGGCCACCCAGACGGTGACCATGGTCGCCAGGATCGCGTAACCCTGCCGGACGCTTCCGACCAACCGGCCGAAGGTCCGGGTGAGCGCGAACGGGATCAGCAGGATCAGATAGACCTCGAACAGGTTGGAGAGACCGTCGGGGTTCTCGAAGGGGTGGGCGGAGTTGGCGTTGAAGTAGCCGCCGCCGTTCGTGCCCAGCTCCTTGATCGCCTCCTGGGAGGCGACCGCGCCGCCGTTCCACTGCTGCGAGCCGCCCATGAACTGTCCGACCTCGTGTATCGCGGCGAAGTTCTGGAGGGCGCCGCAGGCGACGAGGACGAGTGCGCCGGCCACCGAGACCGGCAGCAGGACGCGTACGGTGCCGCGCACCAGATCGGCCCAGAAGTTGCCGAGTTCACCGGTGCGCGAGGCGGCGAAGCCGCGGACGAGGGCGACCGCTACCGCGATGCCCACCGAGGCCGAGACGAAGTTCTGCACCGCCAGGCCGCCGGTCTGCACCACATGGCCCATGGACTGCTCGCCCGCGTACGACTGCCAGTTGGTGTTCGTCACGAACGACGCCGCCGTGTCGAAGGCCTGGTCGGCCGGGATCGACACGAAGCCGAGCGAGCCCGGCAGGTGCCCCTGGAGGCGCTGGAGCAGATAGAGGAAGAGGACGCTCACGGCGGAGAAGGCGAGCACGCCGCGCAGATACGCGGACCGGCGCATCCGGACGGACGGGTCGGCGCCGATGGCCCGGTAGATCCACTTCTCGACCCGCAGATGCCGGTCGCCGGAGTAGACGCGGGCCATGTGGTCGCCGAGCGGCCGGTAGGAGAGCGCCAGGGCCGTGGCGAGCGCGGCGAACTGGAGCACACCGGAAAGGACAGGAGACATCGCGGGACTCAGAACCTCTCCGGGTACACAAGGGCGAGGACGAGGTATCCCAGCAGGGCGACGGCCACGATCAGGCCGACGACGTTCTCGGCGGTCACAGCTTGGCCACCCCCTTGGCTATGAGCGCCACCAGGGCGAATACCGCGATCGTGGTGGCGACGAAGGCCAGATCGGCCATCGTGAACTCCAGGACTCGTAAGGCTCGTGAACGAGCGGGACCGGTACGGACCCCTTGAGCAAACCCGCCCGCGGCGCCCGCGCCGGTTTCGTTGACGGGCCCCATACGCCCACCGGCGTCTCCTTGACGCCTTTCATACGCCGCCGCCTTTCCCGCACGGTGGGGCGCTTCGTCACACTTCGGGGCCCGGCTTCGTCAATTCCATGACAGTCGGAGCCCAGGCCACCCAGTGAGTGGCAGCCAGGAGAACAGTCATGGAAGCACGGATGCCGAGCCCGGCGACGCTCGTCCCGGGGGCGATGGAGGCCGTACGGCAGCTCCAGAAGGCGACCCACGGCGCCGGGGTGCCCGCCACCACGATGCACCTGGTCCATCTGCGCGCCAGCCAGATCAACGGGTGCAGCGCCTGCGTGGACTCCGGCACCCGGTACGCGATGAAGGGCGGCGAGAGCGCGGAGCGCCTCTTCGCGGTGGCCGCCTGGCGGGAGACCCCGTACTTCACGGACGCCGAGCGGGCCGCGCTGGCCCTCACCGAGGCCGTGACCCGGCTGAACGACCGCGAGGAGCCGGTCCCCGACGCGGTGTGGGCCGAGGCCGCCCGCCACTACGAGGAGAAGCCGCTCGCGGCGCTGGTGCTGTGGATAGGCGTCAGCAACTTCTACAACCGCCTCAACGCGGCCACCCGCCAGCAGGGCGGCCAGACCTGGTGAGCGCCAACTGGCGCAGCAGTAAAGGAATCTGACGCTCCGTTCGCTCTGTTCGACCTTGGCACCCGTGACCGCGTGGGGCATGCTCGCCGAGATCGACTTGTACGACATCCACGCGCGACGCCGAGGTGGCACCCATGGCAACCGAGACAACCACCTGCTGCATAGTCGGAGGCGGCCCGGCCGGCGCGATGCTGGGGCTGCTGCTCGCCCGGGCCGGCATCGAGGTCACCGTCCTGGAGAAGCACCGGGACTTCCTGCGGGACTTCCGCGGCGACACGATCCACCCCTCCACCCTGGACGTGCTCGCCGAGCTGGGCCTCGCCGAGCGCTTCCTGGAGCTGCCGCACCGCACCACGCCGGGGATCAACATGGTCACCGACACCCGTGATGTGCTCGTCGCCGACCAGCGGCTGCTGTCCGGCACGTATCCCTACATCGCGTTCGTCCCGCAGTGGGACTTCCTCAACCTGCTCGCCGCCGAGGCCGCGAAGTACCCCCACTTCCATCTGCGCATGGGAGCGGAGGTGCACGGTCTGATCCGGGAGGGCGACCGGGCCCGGGGCGTGCGCTTCCGGGACGCCGAGGGTGAGCACGAGCTGCGCGCGGTCCTGACCGTGGCCGCCGACGGCCGCGACTCGGTGCTGCGCCGCCCGGCCGGCCTCGTCCCGCGGGGCTTCGGGGCGCCCATGGACGACCTGTGGTTCCGCATTCCCCGCGAGGAGAGCGACCCGCCGGACACCTTCATCCGCATGGGACAGCAGGGCCTGCTCATCGGCATCTGCCGGGACACCTACTGGCAGTTCGCGTACGTCATCCCCAAGGGCCGGTACGCCGAACTCCAGGCCGAGGGCATCGAGTCGCTGCGGGCGAGCGTGCGGGCGCTGCTGCCGTGGATGGGCGACCGGCCGGACAAGATCGAGTTCTCCGACGCGCGGATGCTGGAGGTCCGGGTCGAGCGGCTGCGGCGCTGGTACCGGCCGGGGCTGCTGTTCATCGGGGACGCGGCGCACGCGATGTCGCCGGTCGGCGGGTTCGGCATCAACGTGGCCGTGCAGGACGCGGTGGCCACCGCCAACCTGCTGGCCGAGCCGCTGCGGCGGGGCGCGGTGAGCACCGCGGACCTGGCGGCGGTGCAGCGCAGGCGGCTGCCCGCGGCGGTCGCCATCCAGCGTATGCAGATCCTGCTCCAGAACCAGCTGATCGCGCCGACGCTGCACGGCACCCGCGAGTCCACGCCGCCGCCGTTCCTGGCGGTCGCCGAGCATGTGCGGCCGATGCGGCAGCTGATCGCGCGGATGATCGGGTACGGGCCGCGGCCCGAGCACGTCCGGATCCCCGAGCGGGTCTGAGGGGCCTGCCGCCCGACGGGCGGGTGCCGGCGCGGTGAGCGCCGGTGCCCGCCCGTCGGCATTTCGGGAATTTCCCCGCGCCCGGACTGGCGTACTCCCGAACTCCCGCAATTTCGTTGACGGGACAACAAATGAATGCGAACGGCATTGTCCACAAGTGTCCAACTGCGGAAACCCGCGCTCGCACAGAGCCGTGCTAGAGCTGTTCACCGGGGACCTGAGTGCCGCTGGAGCCGCGCCCGACGGGCAAGTTGAGCGCTGCTTGACCCGCACCCGCAGCCCCGTGCTAAACCCGTAACCACTTGAGAGAAATCAAGCCAGAGAGGGATTCATGACGACCATCATCTACCCCGAGGACCGCCCTGCCGGCCGCCGCGGGTTTGAAATCGTCCTGCCGAGCGGCGCCACGGATGGCGCCGCCGCCCTCGTGGAAGGTGAGATAGCCGCGGCCACTCCCGGACCGCCGCTGCACACGCATGCCGAGTCCGACGAGACGTACTTCGTCCTGGAGGGCTCCCTGATCATGTACATCGACGGCGAGGTGACCACGCTCGGCCCCGGTGGCATGGCGCACATCTCCAAGGGCACCGAGCACACCTGGTCGACCACGGTCGAGGGCGGCTGCCACTTCCTGACGCTGCATCTGCCGGGCGGGTACGAGCTCTACCACCCGACCGCGCTCGCCGCCGAGCACGAGAAGGGCGGCCCGCTGATCCAGTCCGACCTCTTCGAGCTGGCCGCGAAGTTCGACTGGCGGATGGCGGGCGGCGAGCCGATGCGTCTCACTCCCGAGGGCGTTCTCGTCCCGGCGGGCGAGGCGGACGCGGAGGCCCGGCGCCTGCTCGCCGAGCACGGCGCCGGACAGCCGGTCGCTTGAGCGGCAGCGGCAGCCGCAGCCGCAGCGGCTCACCGATTACGTGAGTGCCTTCTCCACAGCGGCGATGTCGGCCTGTCATGAACCCGACATCACGGGCGGGAGGGCGCTTTCCGTGCGCCCCTC
>NZ_JBJHPC010000054.1:0-21562 GCF_045257485.1 Streptomyces sp. YS-3
GCCCGGAGCGGGCCGTGAGGGGAGGGAGTGTCGCGGCACAGGATTCAGCCAAGCCGCTCGTGGGAGGGGATTCCAGAGGGCGGGGTGTGCCCTCGGTGTGCCTGCGAGGCAACGGCCGCGGCTGGTGCGGTGTCGTGGAGGAACGTGTGGCGGATGAGCACCTCCAGATCGGCAGTGGTGAACGCGGCCTCCGATGAGGGGTGTTCCGTTCGATCCAGAAGGGTGCGGGCCGCGCTGCGCGTCACGTGCACGACGGCGGGCAGCGGGGAGTCGGCTCGCGCGGAGGACGGCGGTTCGGCGCGGGCGAGCAGCCGCAGCGCGTTGGCCGGGGCTCCCTGCGTCGCCTGCTGGGCGGCGAGCAGCACCAGCACCCAGAGACCCACTTCGCGGTCGTGGTCGTGGGCCAGGACACCGGCCCTCAGTGCCGCGAGGTAGGCCGTCTGCGCGCGTGCCTGATCACCGAGTTCGTAGGCGAGCAGGCCGCTGAGACATGCGGCGCGGGCGGTGGCCGCCATCAGGCGTGTGCCCAACTCCGGCCCGTAGCCCGCCGTGTGGAGCAGTTCGGTGACCACGCACAGCTCGGCGTCCGCCAGCACCCGGCCCGTTGCGGGTGTCTCGGTGCGGCACAGCTGCCTGAGCTGGTCGTGGCGGGCCTCCAGAGCGGTGACGGTGGCGTCGGCCGGCCGCCGGCCCGGGCGTTCCGGCGGCGAGAGGGGTGTACGGGACGTCTCCTGCCAGTGGGTGATCAGTCGCTCCACGGAGTCCGCACAGACGGTGAAGTGGCCGTCGTCGGGCGCCTGCGGGGTGCGGGAGAGGGCGCGCAGGGAGCGCAGGGCCTCCTCGGCGGTCCAGGGAGCGCAGAGCGGCACGGGGGAGCCGCCAGCGAGGTGCAGCCAGTGAGGCCAGCCCAGGCGCAGTACGTCCGAGCGGGGCACACCGTGGAGGCGGGCGATCGTGAACTGTGCGGTCAGTTCGGGGATGACCTTTCCCGATTCCCAGCGTGCGATCTTCTCGCGGCGGGCTGCCATGGTGCCGTAGCCGAGTTCGGCGTGCTTGCGGGCGACGAGCTGGGCGTATCCGGCGTGGGAGAGGCCTTCCCTGCTGCGCAGTGAGGACAGCGGGTGGGTGAGAGGGCTCTTGTGTGTGGGGCACATGGCAGGCGCATCCCATGGGGAGAGGGAGGGGGGCGAGCTGCTGGGGGAATGTGTTCGTCCCGGCCGGTCGGCAACTCGTGTCTACGAGACTGGCAGTGGCCCGGTGGCCGTGTCCCTACGGTCACCACCACAGACTCGTACGAGGTCGGCACCCGCTGCGGGGCTTCGGTACCGAAGGCGGACCACCTGGCGGCCACTGGCAGGCGTGTGCACCGACCGTGTGGCCGACCGCTGTACCCGGGCGGCATGCACACCGGCTCCCCGTACGGTCATGGACGGCTGAAGGCGATGGACACGGTCCAGATACCCGTCGGCTTCAAGGGTGCGCATCTTGACAGCTCAGTGGCTGCCGGCCCCTGCCACCTGCGGGGCGTCCGGCGACTTGGGGGCGCTACCCGTCAGGAGCAGCGGGCTGAGCCCCTGCCGCTTCACCCCGAGCTTGCGATAGGCGCTGGAGAGGTGGAATTCCACGTTGCGGACGGTCACGCAGAGGTCCCGGGCGATCTGCCGGTTCGTGGCCCCGCCCGCCGCGGCGAGCGCGATCTGGTGCTCCTGCGGGGTGAGGCCAAGGGGAGCGCTGCCCCGCCTGCTCCTGCGCCGTCCTCCGCCGATCTGGGCGAGAAGCTGCTCCCCGCGCCGCACCAGCGGCTCGGC
Source organism: Streptomyces sp. YS-3 (assembly GCF_045257485.1). Lineage (NCBI taxonomy): Bacteria > Bacillati > Actinomycetota > Actinomycetes > Kitasatosporales > Streptomycetaceae > Streptomyces > Streptomyces sp. YS-3. The sequence continues at coordinate 1,809 of NZ_JBJHPC010000054.1, forward strand.
GCCGCAGGCGGACGCCAGGGCGATCGCCTTCTCCGCAGTGGCGCGTGTCTCGTCGCCCGCGCTATGCGCCTGGAGCGCAGCCAGGTCGAGGAGTGCCGTGGCGTGGCCGAGGCGGTGCGGGGAGGCGGCCAGACGCGCGATCGCCGTCGTCAGCAGCTCCTGTCCCTTGTCGTTGCCCAGGACTGTGGCCAGCGTGTGCTGGGCGACACCGACGACGCGGTCGGTGCCCCAGGTGAGAGCCAGCGCCAGATCCTGCTCGGCCAGCTCACGGGCCCGCTCGCGCTGCCCGAGCGCCGTGTGGGCGGCAGCGGCCAGCGAGCGCCACGGCAGAATCGCGGGATTGCGCATCTGCCACGCCGCCGCCCGTCGGCCGCACTCCTCCAGAGCGTCCACGGCGCCCCGCGCATCCCCTTCTGCCAGGAGCAGCCGGCCACGCGTGCAGAGCAGCGCCGTGTACTCCAGCATCTCCGGCACGTCGTCCGCCCCGCGCAGGTGGTGAGCCAGGAGTTCGCGCGCCCGGTCCGGCAGCCCGCGCGATACGAGCACGTCGGCGAACCAGATGGCGCAGGTCACGGCGCAGTGATCACCGCGTATGTCGAGTCCGTAGTCCTCGAAAGACGCCAGCGCCGTGGCGAAACGGCGGGTGGCCTCGTGCAGGTCTCCCTCGTGCACGGCCTTGAGACCATGGGCCATCGCCATGATGGCCATGGCCCGGGGCCATCCGCTTCCCTCGGCGATCCGGTCGCCGACCGCGAACACCTCGTCGATGGCGGCGGAGGCGTCGGTTCGGGCCAGGGCGAACAGCGTGTAGTAGGAGGGCGGCCGGAAGAAGTTGTGATCGGCGCTCAGGATCGCCTCACGGGTGCAGCGCACCACTTTCTCGCGCTCTACTCCGCGCCAGGCGGCCATGGTGGCCACCATCCCCTGCTGGGCGCGGCGCAGCGCGAGGTCCCCGAGAACGGGCCGCTCCATGCGCTCCATGCGGCCCAGCGCGGTGGGCACGGTGGGCAGCCGCAGAAACTCCGGCATCATCGCCGCCGCCTCCAGCCGCCAGGTCAGGTCGGGGTCCTCGTCGCCGAGGTCGGCGATGGCGGTGTCGGCGATCTGCGAGGCCTCGTCGTGGGCCGACACCATGCACAGCGCCGGTACGAGCTTGAGTGCCGCCTGCGCGGCCTGCCGGGCGTCGGCGGCGGTGTCCAGCGCCGTGCGCAGGTGGCGGATGCCGTCGTGGGGTGCATACGACAGCTCGGCCGTGCCCAGGTCGCACAGCATGGCGCTGCGCTCACACGGCGCCGACGGCTGCTTGAGTGCGTGGCGCAGATACGTGGCCGCGATGTCCGGGGCGCCCCGCCCCGCCGCGAGCTTCGCCGCGCTGCGCAGCTCTTCGCACGCCCAGGGCGCGGTGGAGGACCCGGAACGCAGCAGGTGCGCGGCGACCTGCTCGGACGGGGCGTGGGCGGCGTGCAGCAGGTGCGCCGCTCGCCCATGCGCGGTCAGTCGTGCGCCGACCGGGATGCTGTCGAGGACGGTGGTGCGGACGAAGGAGTGGGTGAATCCGAGCGGGTGGGAGTTGGGGACCACGGACATCGCCGCGAGGGTGTCCAGGGCACGCGCGGCCTGGACATGCTCCAGGCCCGCGAGGTCGGCGGCGATGTCGAACTCGGCGCCGTCACCGAGGACGGCCACGGCGTGGGCCAGCGCTTCGGTGTCGGGACAGGCCCGAAAGCGTGCGCGCAGGCGGGCCGCCACGGCTGGGGAGCCGAGCCTGCGCACCTCGACCGCGCCGAGCGCGTCCAGGGGAGTGCCCGATTGCTTGAGTACGCGCAGCAGCTCGGTCAGCAGGAAGGGGTTGCCCCGGGTCACCTCGGTACAAGCCGCGACGACCTCCGTGTCCGCATGTCCGGTCGACCGGTGCACGACCGCGGCCACCGCCTCGCCGCTGAGGGGGGCGAGCCTGACTTCGCGGGCCTGACCGGTCAGGGCGAGAAGAGGGGCCTCCGCGTAGGGCCGCTCGCCGTCCGTGGTGGAGAGCAGCACGGTGACCGGGTGGTCGGCGAGGCGCTGGGCGGCGTAGGCGAGGAAGCGCATCGACGGGGCGTCGGCGGCGTGGGCGTCGTCCACGGCGAGGAGGAGGGCGGAGCGCTCGGCGAGCTTGGCGATGAGCCTGAACAGTGCGTGATGGGTGGTGTACGTACTGGTGCGGCGGATGTCGGGGGAGGCCTCGTCCAGTACGAGCCGCGCCGGGGGGCCCGCCAGCTCCAGCAGGGCCAGGCGGGTGGGTTCGTCGGTCTTGGCGAGGAGGTCGGCGAACAGGCGGCGGACCACCCCGAAGGAGAAGTCGCGCTCCAGCGGAGCGCCGCACGCGCTGCCGACGAGGACCGGGACGCCGAAACGCGTACCCGTGAGGGCGTGGATGAGTGATGTCTTGCCGATGCCCGACTCGCCGGTGAGGTGGACCAGGGAGGGGTGGCCGACCGCGGACGCGACGACGGTATCGCGCAGGACGCGCAGTTCCGCCTCGCGTCCCGCGAGCGGGGACGCTCCGTGCCGGGACTCCGGCGCCGTACGACTGCCTGTGTGCGACATACGAGAAATACCTTTCCTCGCCGTCCGGCCGGTGTGCCGCGTAGGGCGGTACCGGTCCGGCGGTGGGTCCTCGGCCGGCGGACGTCGCCCGTCTACGGGAGAAGGCGATGGCCGGGAGGTGCCAGGCTGCTCGATACGCTCAGGGGTGAGGCGGGTGGAGGCGCCTGGAGGGGGGTGGACCACGCGGTGAAGGCCTTACGGCGATGCGTACGGCACGGGGACCACACGAACCACCATGACCCACGGGTGCCGGCCGGGGGATCCGCCCGGCGTCGGCTTCGGCCCCCGCCACCCGGCGGGGGTAAGGACCCGTTCCTCACGCGGCGGCCCACGGGGTTGCGGCCTAGAGTCGGATCCGTGGCAGCGGAACGGGAAGACCGAGCGATCCGCGTGGTCGTCGTCGATGACGAGCAGCTGGTCCGTTCAGGCCTGCGGATGATCCTGGCCGCGGCGCCGGACATCGACGTGGTCGCGGACTGCTGCGGCGGCCAGGCCGTGGACACCGTCCTCGCGCAGCGGCCCGACGTGGTGATGCTGGACATCCGGATGCCGGACGTCGACGGGCTGACCGTGCTGAACCAGCTCACCGCCGCCCTGGGGGAGCGGCTGCCCGCTGTGACCATGCTGACCACGTTCGACACGGACGAGTACCTCGCCACAGCCTTGCGTGCCGGAGCGTCCGGCTTCCTGCTCAAAGACACCGAGCCCGAACAGCTCGCCCAGGCCGTGCGCGTGCTGGCCGCCGGCGGCAGCACGCTCGATCCCACGGTGGCCCGCACGGTCATCGGGGGATACGTGCAGGGGGCAGGGGACGCCGGACAGGCGAGGCGGGCAGTGGAAGGGCTCACCGACCGCGAACGCGAGGTGCTCGTCCTGCTCGGACGGGGACTCTCGAACGCGGAGATCGCCTCCGGTCTGCACCTCGCCCACGGCACCGTCAAGGACCATGTCAGTGCGCTGCTGGGGAAGCTGGGCGGCCTCAACCGGGTGCAGGCGGCCGTCGTCGCGGAGCGGGCGGGACTGGTGGACGGCCGCCTGGATGAGCCCCGGCGCCCCGTATGACGCTCACTCCCGCACAGTGGCGCCTGCTGTACATCCTGGGACCGGTGGTGCTGGCTGTCGGTGACACCTTCATCACGGAAGTCAAGCTGAGCCCGCTGGAGCAGACGTTGTCCGTAGGGGCGGGGCTGGCGCTGCTCGCCCGACTGCGTATGCCGGTCACCACGCTGCTCGTCACCCTGCCGGGCCAGTTCGCGGGCAGCGCCTGGCTGGCAGCACTGATCGCCCTGTATACCGTCAGCCGCCTCAGACCGAGCCGCCTGCTGCTGACGACCTGCGCCCTGCTCGTGACCGCCGCCGAGATCCTGCCCAACCCGCTGGAAGCCAAGGCGCTGGCGGAGAGACTGACCAGCATGTTCTGGCTTGAGCAGAAGCTGGGGGCACCCATCGCCGCGATCGCGCTGGGGCGCGCGGTCGCACTGCGCTGCGAGCTCACGGCGCGGCTGAAGGAACTCACCGAGGGGCGCAGCAGGGAGGACCGTCTGCTGGCCGAGCAGGTACTGGCCACGGAGCGCACGCAGCTCGCCCGGGAGATGCACGACGTCGTCGCCCACCAGGTGAGCCTCATCAGCTTGCAGGCCGGGGCGCTGCGCATGAGCACGCCGGACTCCGCGTCGCGGGAAGCCGCCGACACCATCCGGACGCTTGCCGTGAGGACCCTGGAGGAACTGCGGCACATGGTCGGCGTGCTGCGGGCCGCGGGCGCGGGCTCCGCGCAGCGCAGACCCCAGCCGCGCCTCTCGGACCTTCCACGGCTCATCGCCGAGAGCGCGGTGGATGTCGAGGCGGACCTCGGCTACAAGGAGTGCGAGTCGTGTCCGGAAGGCGTGGAGAGGGCCGTTTTCCGGATCGTGCAGGAGGCCTTGACCAACGTCCGCAAGCACGCCCCGGGGGCCACGGCCCGGGTCCGCGTGCGGTGCGCGGGTCATGAGCTGAGGGTGGAGATCCGCAACACCGCGGCCGTGGCCGGCGCCGCTCCGCTGGACCTGCCCAGCGGCGGGCACGGCCTCATCGGCCTGAGCGAGCGGGTGCACCTGCTGGGGGGTTTCTTCAGTGCGGGGCCGGACAACGCTGGTGGGTACGTGGTCAGCGCCACGATCCCCATCCCCTCGGGATAATCCTATGACGGTCAGCTCAAATCATGGCCCCCATGCTCTTCGTCTGGGGTATGACGCCGAAAGCAGCGACCGGTTGAACCTGGGGTCCACCGACTGGTGGACACGGTTGGGAAGGCCGCCGGCTACAGGGTAGTGGCTTCAGCCGCCAGGGGGCTCAGCGCGGTAGGCGGGTGTCTTCGTGGTGGGACCGCTGAGGGGTCCGGTGGTGCGCCGGCACGGTACGCCGCTTGCAGAGCGCGATGACGGCAGCCGCAGTGATGAGGACCGCTGCGGTCGCCGCGGCGAGTGTCAGGGGCCGGTGCGCGGCGAGCTGCGGGAGGTCGCGTCTGGATGCGGACACGGCGCCGGCAAAGGCACCGACCAAGCCGAAGTAAGTGGTGGTCATGAGCCAGCGATGCAGCCCGATGCGATGCCTCAGCGCCGCCCACATCGCGGCGGTCAGCGTCACGAGGGTCAACGCGGAGAGGCCGTGTATTGCGGTGAAGTGGCCAGGATGGAGATCGGTGATGAAAAACGAACTCAGAGCAGTCCAGTACATGTCCACGACCCAGATGCGCCCCAGCAGCCGGTGCAACTGGGCGCCCTTTGCGGATGCTACGAGTTGCCAGCCACCCAGTATCAGAGCGAGGGAGGCGCCGACGGCGTGTGCGGCGATCAGAACATTGGCCATAACACTGTTATAGTCGCAGTTGTGACCATGGACAACCCCGGCACCGGGCCGGACGAACTCACCGGCCGACTCATCGACGAGGCGGGCCGCCTGCTCGCCGCGCACGGCCCCGAAGGCCTGTCCTTGCGTAAGCTCGCCGCCGCCACCGGCACGTCGACGATGAGCGTCTACACCCGCTTCGGCGGAAAGCCGCAACTGCTCGCGGCCATGCACCGCGAGGCTCTGAGGCGCCTGGGAGCCGCACTCGACGAGGCGTCCACCGGTGCTTCCGGGTCCCTGGAACAGCTCGCCGGGCTCGGCCACGCCTACCGCAGGGCCGCGCTGGCCAGCAGCACGCTGTACGCGATGATGTTCGGCCCTCCGGCACCCGGCTTCGAACCGGTGGCCGAGGACGAGGCGGCAGCGCGGGCCACCTATCAACCCCTCATCGACGGCATCCGCCGTTGCGTCGAGGACGGGTTGATGGCGGGTGACGCGGAACGGATCGCCGTGCACCTGTGGGCGGTCCTGCACGGGATGGTCGGCCTGGAGCTCGCCGGTCGGCTGCCCGTCCCGGCCGACGCCGTCGAGCAGGCTTATGAGGAGGCGCTCGTCTTCGCCGCCGCACCCTTCCTGGTGGATCCTGCCGCCCGTCCCCACAGGCGCCGCCGGGCAAGGTGAGAACGTCCGGCCAATCGCGATGTGTCCGGCCATGTCGAGGTCACGTTCCCTCAACTGCACCGGGCTACGGCGTTGGTGAGGGGGGCGCCCTCCTGGCTCCCGGGGCGCGGCCTTCTCGCGGCGAGCAGCCTGGTGCCATAGCCGAGTGTGGTGTGTCTGCGGGTGATGATCTCGGCTTATCTGGCGTGGGAGAGGCCCGGCCTGGTTCTCTTGGGTACTCGCCGGGGCCCGGCGGCCGTGACGCAGATGCACCTCGCTCCACGGCCTTGTCACCCACCTTCGAGGCGGCGTGCTGAGGGCTGGATACCCAGGTCGAGCACGCGCCCCAGCCCCGGCCCGCAGCTTCGCCGGCTTCCTGCACGAGACCTCGACGCGGTCGCCGTCGGACTCACCCTCCATTAGTTCAGGCGTTGTCGAGGGTAATGTGAAGCGGATGAAGGCGAGCAACCAACCCATATACGGGCTTCGTTGCTCTCCTCCGCCTCCTCCGTTTCCGACTCTCGACCCGGCCATGAACTCCACAGAATCGGTGCTGTTGGTGATCTCTGTGCCACCGGACGCTGACAGGAGGTTGCTGTCAGCCCATCACCGACATGGTTGCTGTCGTTTCCTGCAGAGTGAGTTCTGATCCGGCCACTTCATGGCGTAATGGTTAGAATGGAAACGAGGAAGCACCTGCCTCCTGAACTTTCCGTGCCTGCGGCAAGGTGTGAGTCTCCAACCGGGAATCTTTGCCGTCGGGCGTCAGGATCACCACGAGGAGATGGTGAGAATGCCGCGTCAATCCTCAGGAGCAGAAACCGGACCCTCGGGGCGTGACCCTGAAAGTGCGGTGGCCGAAAAAATACCCGACGGGCTGGCCGCGGACCTGTCTGTCCGCCAGGCGCGCACCGGGCGGAAGCGTGATTTCAACCCCGATGTTCCTGTTGTTCTCGATGGAGAAGTGGTCGAGGACCTTGAGCGTATGAACACGGAAGTGGCGCGCCCCTTGTACATGACGCGTCTCATCTATGATTCTTCTCTGGCTTTGGGAGCCTTCACCAACCGTGATGCAATGCTCGCGGAGGCACGCCGTATGAGCGCCGATGCCGAGGAGAAGTCGATGGAGGCGGCGTTCGAGGCGGTCTGTACGCAGCCACCTGACTCCCTGCCTACCCAAGTTTGTTTCTTCGAGGACGTCGGTGAGCAGGGCGACGTGAAGTGTGTGGACGCGGGACTGGGATACCCGGACTTGAGTAAGGTGCACAGAGGTTTTCTGGGGACGCAGGACTGGATTTTTGTCATCTCCTCCCTCAGTCAGTGCCGGTTTGACGTGTCGCTCTTTGATCTCCTCCAATGGCACGGAGACGAGTTCTTCCAGCCCAAGGGATGCAACACCCCTGATCTGAACCGCTTCCGCTGGAACGACCTCGCGGTTTCGATCGCAAACTGGGGTACCTGAGTCCTCGTGGGTGATCCGCAGACAGTCTGCCGCTGACCGGGCCCGGGCGAACCGGCGGGATTGGATTCCTGCGCGGTGTCCGGGCGGGACAGCAGATCGGGGGAGTACCCACGGTTCAAGAAGAAGGTCCAGGCCGCGGCTGACATGGACCCGGTCGTCCGGGCCGGCCCCGTGTTACGTGCTGGGCACCCGCAAAGCAGCCGACGACACTGGCAGGAGATCCGTGGCTGCCCGGAGGTCTCGTTCCCAGACGCCGTGGAGGTAGGCCCTCCCTGCTTTCCCTCTCCCGCTTTCCCTCATTACCGCTGGTCGCCGACTCCTTGGTGGGCTGGGCGACCGATCGTGCGGCTCCGATGGGTGGATGAGATCGGCGCAGGCCCGCGGGTACGACGCTGCCATGCAGGGACCAGGTGTCGATCGTGAGCGACCACGTAGGAATCGCCACGTCCGGCCCGGGGCGCGCGTGGTCACTGACTGGTCTTCACGCTCGGGCGGTGGGTGAAGGCGCCGCGGTAGGCGGCCGGCGTCATGCCGATCTGGCGGCTCAGGTGCTGGCGGAGCGACTCCCCGGAGCCGAGGCCGCTGCGGCGGGCCACATGGTCGACGGTGAGATCGGTGGTCTCCAGTAGCTCGCGGGCCCGCAGCAGCCGCTGCTGGAGCAGCCATTGGAACGGGGTCACGCCCGTCTCGGTCGTGAAGCGCCGCGTCAGGGTCCGCACACTGATCTTGGCCTGACCGGCCAGGTCGTTCAAAGAGATCGGCTGGTCCAAATGTCGCAGTGCCCAGATGCGGGCCACGTCCAATGAGGAGTCGGTCCTGGCTGGCAGTGGAGTCTGCACGAACTGCGCCTGTCCGCCATGGCGCACAGGGGTGACGACGGCGGCGCGGGCCGCGGCGTTGGCCACGGCCGCGCCGTAGTCGGAGCTGATCAGGTGCAGGCACAGGTCGATCCCGGCGGCCGAGCCCGCACCGGTGACGATCGGTCCGTCCTCGGCGAACAACCGGTCGGCGTCCACGCGCACCGAAGGGAAGGCGCGCTGCAGTTCCTCGGCCAGGGCCCAGTGGGTGGTTGCAGTACGGCCGTCGAGGAGCCCGGCCTGGGCGAGAACGAAGGCGCCGCTGCAGATCGAGGCAATGCGCTTGCCCGCCTCGGCCGCCTTTCGCAGGGCGTCCAGTGCGGCCGGCTCGGCGTCGTGCCGACTGGCGGTTGAGGGGACGATCACGGTGTCCGCCGCCGCGACTGCCTGAAGGCCGTGCCGGATCACCACCTCGATGCCGCCGGAGGCGGCGAGCGTGCCCGGTATGGCGGTGCACACCGTCACCTCATAGCCGGGGCGTCCGCCGACTTCGGCGGCGCCGAGCAGCACCGACGGCATGGACAGGTCGAAGGGCTTGACCGCGGGGACGGCCAGGACGGCGACACGGTGCATGGCTGGATCCTTGGATCTCGTGGCTATCAGGCCACTGATCCTAGCCCGCGGCCACGCGGCAGAGTTGGGCGAGCGAGAGGGCCGCGCGCACCGCGTTTCCGCTTCAGGGAAACGTTCCACCTTTGAGGGAAAACGGAGCCGACATCATGGCTGAATCAATCGTCATCGGAGCAGGCGCGACCGGGATCGCCACCGCCAGGCAATTGGCCGACAGTGGCAAGCGGGTACGCCTCATCACTCGCAGCGGCAGTGGACCTGACCACCACGGCATCGAACGGATCGCCCTGGACGCGGGCCGCACTGGCGAGCTGGCCGAGGCACTGGCCGGAGCGACCACCGTCTTCAACGCCGCCATGACGGCCTACCAGACCTGGCCAGAGACCATGCCGCCGTTGTTCGCTTCCATCCTTGCCGCGACCGAGCGGGCCGGGGCCGACTATGTGATGCTCGGCAACCACTACGGCTATCAGCAGACCACCGGGCCGATCACGGAGCGCACCCCGATGGCCCCGCACACCCGAAAGGGCCGGGTGAGGGCCGAACTGTGGCGGCAGGCCAAGGATGCCCACGACGAAGGGCGGCTGCGGGCCACCGAAGTACGAGCCGGCCAGTACCTGGGCCCAGGCGCGGTGTCCGCGTTCACGTTGCTGGTCGCGCCCCGCGTCCGCGAGGGCGAACTGGCTCTCGTCCACGGCAACCCCGATGCGGCGCACTCGTTTTCGTACACCGAGGACGTCGCGGCGGCGTTGGTGGCGGTCAGCGGCGACGAGCGGGCCTGGGGACGGGCCTGGCATGCCCCGGTCATCACTACGACCCTGCGCCAGGCCGCGACCGACCTCGCCGAAGTCCACGGAGCGCCTGAACCGCGGTTGGAGCCGCTTACCGAACGGGATTTGGCGCTCCTCTCCTTCACCGATCCGTTGTGGCGGGAGTTCGCCGAGATGAGCTACATGTCCGAGCGTCCGTTCGTCGTGGACGACAGCGATATCCGCAACACCTTCGGGCTCAAGTCCTCCACGCTCCGCGAGGCGCTGGCGGCCTGATGTGGCGGTGGGCGGGCTGCGGCTCCCGGCCCGCCCGACGCCTGAGGTTGTCCCGTATGGGGTTGGAGTTATTGGCTGAGGGCGAGGTTGGGGAGGCGGGCGATGCCGACCATGGCCTGTTGGACGCCGTTGCCCTTGAGTCGGCAGGCGCGGGAGATCTTCCAGTTCTTGAGCCGGGACAGGGCGTGTTCTACTCGGGCCCGTGCCTGTCGGTGCACGGCGTTCTCCGCCTCCTGCCGGGGCTGAGTTCTTTCTGTCCTCGGCGTCTGTGGTGCGGGATGAGCAGGCCCGAGCCCCGGTAGCCGCCGTCGGCGATGACCGGTGCACTGTGGCAGGCCCCGGTCGGCGCCGGACTCGGTGAATGCCCGGCAGTCGTTGCGGCTGCCGGGCAGCGGGTGGCCGATGGTCGACGTGATCATGCCCAGTCGAACATGCAAGGCTACAGGAGGAGCCCCGGGAGGCTTGGCGGGGCTGCCGCAATAGATCTGGTGTTCACTGCGGCATTGGCGTGGGGACGTGCAGTCGATTTAGGCTGCGTCGGTTCGTGCCGCTCGCGGCGGCCCATCGACGGAGAGGAAAGCCGATGACGCAGCAGGCTTCGGCGACCGACCCGGCTCCCCGGCGACGCCCTGAGCTGGTCCCGGACCCGGGTGTGGAGGTGGCCCGTGTTGCGGCGGTCCGCCGCTACGACATTCTCGACACTCCGCCCGACGGCGCGTTCGACCGGGTGGCAGCGATGGCCGCCCGTCTCTTCGATGTCCCCGTAGCCACGGTTACGATCGTGGACACCGACCGCATCTGGTTCAAGGCCGCCCACGGCCTGGAGGGCGTCCAGGAGATCGGCCGTGATCCGGGCCTGTGCGGCTCGGCGATTCTGCGCGATGACGCGCTGGTCATTCCCGACACCCTTCGGGATCCCGTGGCGGCGGGCAATCCGCTGGTCGCCGGAGAGATGGGTGTGCGCTTCTACGCCGCCGCACCGATCATCACCCCCGACGGCCACCGGCTGGGTACGGTCAACGTCCTCGACACCAAGCCGCGCTCCATCACCGAGGACGACACCGCCACCCTGGCCGACCTTGCCGCGATCGTGCTGGACGAGATGGAGCTGCGGCTGTCGGCACTGCGCGCACTACGCGACGAGCAGGAACGGCGGGAGGCGGAACGGGCGGCGCGGGAACAGGCGGAGAAGGACAAGGCCGCCATCGCCGCGTTCGCCTCCACCCTCCAGCGCACCCTGCTGCCCCCGGCCCTTCCCGTGGTGCCCGGCCTGGAGCTGGCCTGCCACTATCACACCGCCTCCGCCCACGATGTGGGCGGCGACTTCTACGACGTCTTCCCCGTCGACGGCAGCCGGTGGGCGTTCTTCCTCGGTGACGTGTGCGGCAAGGGCCCCGAGGCGGCGACCGTCACCGCCCTGGCCCGCCACACCCTGCGCGTCGCGGCCCAGATCGACCCGGACCCGGTCACCGTCCTGGGCACGCTCAATACGGCCCTGCTCAGCGACGTCACCGCCGGAAGCCGCTTCTGCACCGCTCTTTTCGGTCTCCTGGCACCCCAGGAGGACGGCGGCTTCACCGTCACACTGGCCGCCGGCGGCCACCCGCCGGCCTACCACCTGCGCCCCGACGACAGCGGCGCCGTCTGGGTCAAGGCGGTCCGGCAGAAGGGCGGCATGCTCGTCGGAGCTTTCCCCCAGGCACACTTCACTCAGGCCACCTTCTCCCTGGCCCCCGGGGAGGGCCTGTTCCTCTATACCGACGGGCTGACCGAAGCCCGCACCACCCAGGGCGCCATGCTCGGCGAGGACGGCCTGACCGGCTTCCTCCACCAGCGCATGGGCCCCCTCACCGCCACCGCCCTGATCGAAGACGCCGTCACCTTGCTGGCCTCAATGCCCGAGGGGGCCGGCGACGACGTGGCCCTGCTGGCGCTGTCCGTGCCCGACGCCGAAACCGCACCTGGCACCGGCGTCGCCGCCACCGCCAACACCACCGCCGCACCCGAACACTTCGGCCAGGAGTGATGACCGACGTGACCCACACACTTCACCTGGCCGTCCAGCATCCCCAGCCCGGCCTCGCCATTGCCACGATCGTCGGGGATGTGGACGTGCACACCGCGCCCACCCTGCGCTCCAAAGGCCTGGAGATCATCCAGCAAGGACACCCGCGCCTGACCCTCGACCTGGCACAGGTCGGCTTCTGCGACTCCGCCGGCCTCAGCGCCATCATCGGCATCTGGCACGCCGCTCAGGAAGCGGGCGGCTCACTCAGCCTCGCCGCTGTCCCCGACCGCCTGATGCGTATGCTCAGCATGACCGGCGTTGACTCACTCCTGCCTGTCCATGCAACAACCGCCGACGCAGTCGCCGCCATGACTGACAGCCAGCCCCCTTCTCCCAACGGGTGAACAACTCCGTCCAGCCCCCTGTGGCGACATACCGCACCTGTCGACGGTGAAGCGATAGGTCGGCTTGGGCTGCCGGACCACCACCTTGTGCGGCGATCCGCATCATGCGCCGGACGCGCCGTCGCCTCGGCGCCATGGCAGGTGACACGCGCTGCCTCAATCCCGACGCGGGCCCGGATCTAGAACGAGACTGGGGAGGGAACGGGTCCAGCCGCTCCTCTCGGCGAGCGAGACGGCGACAGACATGACCAGTCCGTTGCCGCCGAAGCAGTTGTTGGAAGCCGTTTGCGCGATCTGATGGGCGCTGTAGTGGTCACCCGCCAGCGTGCGGCGACGATGCAGGTGGCGTTGGGTGCCGCGCGGTACTTTTCGGGACCCGGGGGGATCGTTCCCGCGTGCGTGGCCGGTACGCAGAGCATGGCGAGCGCGACGGCCGGGGGCGTACCAGGGACGGCTGGAGGGCTCAGACCAAGATGATCGGCCTGTCCAGAGCCGCGATGTTCTTGGCGATGTCGATGAGTTGTTGGTCAGTGGAGACCTGCTGGGCACTGTCGCCGATGCCATGGGAATTGCCGGTCAGCTCGCCGACGACGGGACGGCCTGGAGGACGCCTCCCAGGTCTGCCGGGCCGTCGGCTGATGCTGGGGCGGCGGCTAAGGCGCCGGCTAGGGCAGTAGCGCTCAGAGCGTGACAGAACATCTTGGTCATACTCCGGCAACGAGCCTGACAGGAAGAGGATACGGCGCAATGCGGGCTTGAGCTCCGGGGAGCCAAGGGTGGAGCGCGGGGCGGATGTTCCGTCACGTGTGTCCTGAACCTGAAAGGGGGTTGATCGTGCCGCGTACCGCCCTCTGCGTGTCGTCGGGTAAATGCGTTGCGGTGCGGGGGACTGGGAGCCGACAGTGGGCGGATGGATGACGGGGGCTGGGTCAGGATGGCGACGGGTGAGGACGCGCCCGCGGTGTGCGCGTTGCTGAACGCGGTGGACGAGATTGAGATCGGCGTGCCGGAGACCGCGCTGAAGGAGGTCGAGGAGGACCTCGCCACTGCGCGCCAGGCGTGGGTGGCCGTCGAGGCCGGGCGCACCGTGGCGTACGCGGCGGTCCTCGACGCGGGCGCGGACGGGTCCGTCGACATCGACCATTACGTCTTGCCCGACCACCAGGACGCGGGCCTGCGGTTACTGGGCCTGGTTGAGGCGAGCTCGCGCGAGCTCGCCGCTGGGGCGGGCGCGAGCGAGGCCGTGGTCCACCTGCACCTCAATGTGGCCCCCACCCTCGACACCGCGCTGCTCACCGGGCGCGGCTGGCGCACGGTGCGCCGCCACCATGTGCTGACCCGCCCGGTCTCACCGGACACCGACCCGGTCCCGGACCCGCCCGCCGGGGTGCTGCTGCGTCCGTGCGCCGATGAGGCCGACCGCCGTGCCGCCCACCGCCTGCACCAGGAGACCTTCGCCCGCCACTTCGACTTCCGCCCGCAGGGGTACGAGGAGTGGCTGGGCCGCATCGCCCCGGCTGCCGGTACGGACTGGTCCCTGGTGTGGATCGCGGCCGTCGACGGCCTCGGGGACGCGGCGGTCCTGGTCACCCGCGACGACCGCGAGGGCATGGGCTGGATCCGCACCCTGGGCGTCCTGGAACAGGCCCGAGGCCGCGGCATCGGCAGCCATCTGCTTCGCCACGCCTTTGCGGTGTACGCGTGGCGCGGCCGTGACACGGTCGGCCTGGGCGTCGACACCGAAAACGTGACGGGAGCACTGCGGCTGTACGAAGCCCACGGCATGGGCGTGCATTATGCGGTGGACACTTGGGAGCTGCGGCTGGGGGTGTGAGGGCCCGTGGTGGCGGTGCCCAGCTCAACCTCCGGACCGTCACCGGGGACCCGAAGGTTCTCAGCGTCGGCACGGACGTCCCCTACCTGACCACACCGGGATGGTTCCGGACTCTTCATCACCCGCAGCGCGGACAAAGGCACCGTCGTCTCCATGCGCGCCGGCCGCTGACCGAATGGGGCCGGTACACGGCAGCAGTCTCAAGGACCGGCTACTCGATCGACCATGACTGCAGTGGCTGCTGGTCCCTGTGACTTGGCGGAGGGTGAGCGAACTCCCTGGGACAGTGCCTGGTAGCCCGCAGGGCTGGCCGTGCCCCCACAAGTTCAGGCCTCGACGTCCGCCAACCCGACGGCACTTGCGTTCCCCAACAGTTCTGGCGCCGGCTTCGTTCACTTGGAAGGGGTTGGCTTCTCCGGCTTCCTCGCGGTGTACGCATCAAGGGCTCGCTTCAGGCACGCGGCGGTGAAGCCGGGGAGGCGCTTGACCGTTCCCCGCCTAGCCCGCCTTGATCCGTACCCGGAGTCCCCGCCTGGCCGCCGCGCGCAGCACGGGGCCGGTACGAGGTGAACCGGAACGCCCTTTGGTGCATCAACTGGTTCAAGTTGTGGCGCGGCATGCGGACCGGGAAGCTCGCTCGTGCCTGTCGGACCGCGCTCCATCGTGTGGCGATCCTCGTGTGGGCCCGGCGCGGCCACCAGCACTGTCAGCCCCTGAAGGTCCGTCCTGCGTTGCCGGGCAGGAACAGCTCGGTGGCTTCCTCGTCCAGGCCCAGTTGGCCGAGGCCTGGCCGGGGGTGATCATAAGGTAGTTGGTACCGAACAGGATCTTGCTGCGGCCCCGGCCGCGCAGGTAGTCGACCAGCTCACGCGGGTAGCGGACCCCAGACGAGAGAAGACCGTGCATGGACTGGTCCTGCCGCCACCGGCAGCCCCCATGACCGCAGAAGCCCTCCCCTCCCGCTGGCCCACGGCCACGCAGAACGTCGAACTCCTGCACGGCGTAGTCGTCTTCACCGGCTCCTTCGGCGGGCGTGACCTGGAGACGGCACAGCGCACCTACCCAAGCCGCCGCCCGATGCTGAGCGCTGACGGCGGCCTGGAGGTACATCCGGCCGGACCGGGAGCCCCCATACCGCTCAGGAGCCGGACAACCGCAGCGCCCGAGCCGGAGGGGGGCGTCTTAAGGGGTGCTGCCCTCAGTCGGCAGCGGGGCGCTTGTCTTCAGGTGGGCCATGGCGTGGTCGCGTTCGTCGGGATGGCGGGCGAGGCGGGCCATCACCCATGCGGTTCGAGCGTCCATCCCCTCGCCGAAGTCGGCGGCCAGGTGCCGCGCCTGCCGTGTCGTGCGCGGTGCGGGCACGACCGGGCGAGCGGAAATTGGACCCGGGTGCTTCTGGTCACTGTCCGGCCCGTTCCGCTTGGACAGTCTTCGGGGCCGGGATCGGCGGTGTTCGGATCGGTCACGACCGCGAGTCTGGCGACGACCACATCACTGGCGAGGGTCATTTCGGCCGGAGGTCATCGATACGAGCGTCCTCGAGCTCGACGGTTGACGCCCGCCACGTGTAGCGGCAAAGGCAAAGGCCCTCCCCTTGGGAGTGGATCTCGACTACCACCGACCGGTGGGCGGTACGCGCTGTGCTGACGTGCGATGGGCTGCCTTCGCCAGTGAAGGTGGTGGCGCCGACAAAAGTACCTACGGTCGAAGGGTGTTTCCGGTAATTTGCGAGCTGGTCACCCGTCGAGGAAGCGCCGAAGGAGGGGGGCTCTGATGGAACGGGCTCGCGGGTGGACCTTCCTGACGAACCATGCCCGTGTGCTGTTGGCTCTCGCGCGGGACCCTTCCGCGCGCCTGCGTGACATCGCCGCGGCCTGTCACATCACCGAACGCAGGACGCAGGACATCATCGCGGCTCTGGAAGAGGCCGGCTATCTCAGCCGTGAGCGCAAGGGACGGCGCACGCAGTACAAGCTCCATCTGGACGTCGCATTCCGTCATCCAGCAGAGGCCCACCTGCCAGTCCGCAGCCTGCTAGTGCTCTTCGCCTCTGACGACAGCGAGTGCTGAAGACCCTACAACTCTCGGTAACCGCATGCCGCATCAGCTCAGCCGCGAGTCATTTTTCAGCCTCTTCGTGTCATCTCGGCTGAAGACAAGGGCACCGGAGGGCCAGAACGAGCACGCCTTCTCCAGCGAACCGTTCGCGTTCTGGGTGTTGCTGCGAGTCGTCCAGCAGGTGCTGGTGTAGTGCTTGCTATCGATCGGCCCCAGCATGCCGCAATGCGCCGCGGCGCCAACATCTGTGTCGAGAGCGCCGTTGTTCCAAACCCTCAGGCAGCCAGCCGGTGACCTCGTTGCGCCCGGTGACATCTTCGGATTCCTGCGCCGATGTGGAGACGGCCATGCGCAGCACTGGAACCGGAGCCGCTGCCAGCGTCTCGGAACTCGTAGCCACCCTGCCGCTCGAGCAGGCCGGTCGGGCTCTCCATGAGGGTACGCGTCGCCGGCCGATCCGTATCTCACTTGGGGAAGTATCCGGGAAACCGTGTTCTGGCGTTGAGGAACTCGATTCCGAGAATCTCTCCCCTTTGAGACAGGTCAACCACCAGAACCGTGTCTCCGTTTTTGTTCGTGACGGAGAATTGTTTGACCGCTTCGCCTTCACAGATGTTCTTGAAGTAGAGGTAGGCGGTGTCCACTTCTTCGTCGACTTCCAGCCGCGGGTATGAATCCTGCATTCTACTTGTTTCCCATCGGGGGACGCGATTGTGCCGCCCCCTCCCAGGGGCGGCACAGTAATTCATGGATTGCAATCGACGATCACGGACGCCACAGGGTGACGACGTATCCGTTGTCGTTGCAGATCACTATGAGCTTACGCCCGGTGTATTTCCACGTCCCGTCGCTCTGCTTCCGGGCCTTGCCGCACGTCGAGTACACCAGGTTTTCAACCTCGTCGGACGAAATGCGGCGTTCAGCCATCCGCTGTTGCGCGTGATAGCTGTAGCCCGTGACGATGCACGGGCCGCCGGCGGGCAGCTGATACAGAGAGCCCTCACCTGAGTGCGCGGTGTGAATGGCAGCTCTGCCTGTGGCTTGCGCACCGCCCGCAGTAAGCATTGCTCCGGACGAGAGTGCGGCAGTAAGGGCGAGGAGGGCAGTGACTGCCCTGACGTTCTTGCGCAGCGACATGCCACCCTCCTCAGACGTCATACTCGAAGAGGTAGACGCTGGCGATTGAACCCGGGTGGGCCCAGCTGAAACTCTTTCGGTCGTTCTTGGGGCACGCCGCCCTGCTGAATTCCGTGTTCCCGCTGGCGAATATCGCCTTCACCTTGGCGCACCTGCCGTTCGCGCTGGTGTCTTCCACCCACCCCGAGACTTGGATCTTCCCGTCGTGGCAGGAGAGCTCCCAGTGGGCTCGGGCACCGCTGGTCGACGGGTTTCGCACCTCTCCACAACCGCCGAGCACGGCGGAGGACGTGTCCGAAGGAGCGGGTGTGGCAGTGGCCGCAGGGGCGGTGAGTAAGCCTCCGGCCACTGCGACAGCACTCACTGCCAAAGCAGCTTTACGTCGGATCGCCATACGAACTCCTTGAGTCGAACTGTGACTTGAAGGGACTGTTCGCGTGCAGAGACACTCAACCGTCTCTGCCTTGGACATGCCACGTAAGAATGAGTCAAGTTCGCGCCCCTATGGCGGTCGGGACCGCAGGGCGGTTACAGCGCCTGTAGAGCTGGGCGGATACGTGCGCGGGCACTGGGGAATCGAAAATACCGGCCACCATGTCAAATATGTGGCGTTCGGCGAGGACACACCTCCACCGTCCACACCGGTAGCGCGCCTTGGGTGATGGCCGCCTTGCGGCACCTGGCCATAGGCAGGCTGCGGCTGCTGGGAGCGTCAACATCGCCAAGACCACCCGAGCGATCCGGGAAGCATCCGAACACGCCCTCTGAATCTGAGGCATCGCCGACAGCCCGCTCCTACCGGGAACTTGAAGCCGCCCTGGGACCTGGTCACGGACGAAAGGCGGTCCTTCTGCCGTCGGTGTCCGCGCTCGCGGGGGCAGCCCCGTCGCGTACGTCGACGTTGGGCACCATCGTTACGGTTGCCGCGCCCGTCCGGCTGGTCACCGCCCGGATCGTCACCGCAGTGAACCAGTCGGCCGGCACCGGCGCCGCTCGTGCCGTGCGGGTCCTGCCTGCCGGTGCAGCACACGCACGCTGTACGACAGTGCCTGCCCCGCACGGCACGGTCGGGACCCCAGGTCCCTTTCGTCAGGACCCGCTGGGTGTCCAGGGACGGCTACCGCCAGGCCCTCGCAGCCCTGGTCCCGGAGCGTGCCGGTGACCGGTTGGGCCCCCTGTCGCCCCGGCGTCGCGGTCACCGGGCCGCCCGGCCCAACCGGCACATCGACGCACACCATTGCGGAAGCGATCGAGTCGCGGACCCCCGCCCTGCGCGAACTCAGCTGGTGCGCCTTCCCTGGCACGGACCCGAGCGACCAGCCCAGCGCGCTCGAAGCCAGCCGGGCACAGCGGCGCCGCCAGGCCGCCGCCACCGAGGCAGCTGCGCTGCGCCGGGCCGAACGCGCTCAAAGGGGTCGGCCGTGAAACAGCACCCGCGCAGCCGCCGGTAGCGCAGCGCACGGCGTAGCTGGCACCGTGCCGGAACCACGATGCCCACAAGCGCGTTTCTGATATAGCAGAAGCTGCACGGACGACGCGCGGTGGTGAACCGACGACGATATGGTGGCGGTCGGGGCGAGGGGGAGCCGTTGTGTCACAGGGGTGGAAGATCACGGTTATCGCGCTGGCAGTGGTCGGTGTTCTGTCCACACCGCTGATCTGGCTGCTGGACAGTCCTGGGGCGGGACAGCTGGCCGGAGGCACCGTTCAGGCCGCTGTCGGTATCGCTGCCTTGGTTTGGGCTCTGTTTCAGAGATCGCCCTCTGGCGGACCCATGGATAGGGCCGTCCGGACTGGCAAGGCCGGCCGCGGTGGCACCACCGGCATCCGGCGGCCTGGCGGCCGGGGACGTGGCTCGGCTGTGACTGAGCGGACGGGAGAGGCAAGCGGCCCCAACTCGGTCTCCGGCATCGACTACACGGACTAGGCCGTACTCGTGGCGAAGGCATCATCAGGTACATCCATGGACGAGCCCGAGCCGCCAGTGACTGTGGCGGACACTGGTAACGCCGAGGCCGCCGGCGATGAGGTGGCCGTGACCGGCTACCGCGGCCCGGTCCTGGGAAGCGGCCCTCTTGAGTTCCCCGCCTCAGTACGGCTGTCTCGCACCGGGGATGCGGTGGCCAAGAACGGCGGAACTGCCATCAGCGGCTACGTTGACAGGCTGACTGTGCAGTACGCGCCGCGGGAGCCGGTTTCCTGGCCGCATCAGGTCGGTGTGATCCCGTCGCCCGCACGGTCCTTCCAGCACCGCGCTGAGGCAGCCCGGTTGCGGGCAGCGGTCGAGGGCGGGGGCACGGCAGTGC
>NZ_JBJHPC010000531.1:0-4950 GCF_045257485.1 Streptomyces sp. YS-3
ACCTGGGGGCGTACGGGCGGGGGATGAGCGCGTACGGGCTCGGGTTCGCGGTGGTGGAGGACATCACCTCGTACGCGTAGCGGAGGGTCTTCGCGCCGCCGTCGGCCGCCCTGGGCCGCTCGTGCTTCCCCGAGCACCGGCGGCCGGGTATGCGTAAGGGGCGCCTCCCCATGGGGGACGCCCCTTACACGTAACGGCAGATCTAGAACTTGTTCCTCGGGGTGATCCCCAGCGACATGCCCGACAGACCGCGCTGGCGTCCGCCCAGCTTGCCCGCGATGGCCCGCAGCGCCGCGCCCGCGGGGGAGTCCGGGTCGGAGAGGACGACCGGACGGCCGTCGTCGCCGCCCTCGCGCAGACGGACGTCGATCGGGATCGAGCCGAGCACCGGCACGTTGGCGCCGGTGGTCTTCGTCAGGCCCTCCGCGACCTTCTCACCGCCGCCGGTGCCGAACACGTCGACCATCTCGTCGCAGTGCGGGCAGGGCAGGCCCGCCATGTTCTCGACGACGCCGACGATCTTCTGGTGGGTCTGGACCGCGATCGAGCCCGCCCGCTCGGCCACCTCGGCGGCGGCCTGCTGCGGGGTCGTGACGACCAGGATCTCCGCGTTCGGGACCAGCTGGGCCACCGAGATCGCGATGTCACCGGTGCCCGGGGGCAGGTCGAGCAGCAGGACGTCCAGGTCGCCCCAGTAGACATCGGCCAGGAACTGCTGGAGGGCGCGGTGCAGCATCGGACCGCGCCACACCACCGGGGCGTTGCCCGGGGTGAACATGCCGATGGAGATGACCTTCACACCGTTCGCCGACGGCGGCATGATCATGTTCTCGACCTGGGTGGGACGGCCGTCCACGCCCAGCATGCGGGGCACCGAGTGCCCGTAGATGTCGGCGTCGACGACACCGACCTTCAGCCCGTCCGCCGCCATCGCCGCGGCCAGGTTCACCGTCACCGAGGACTTGCCGACACCGCCCTTGCCGGACGCCACCGCGTAGACCCGGGTCAGCGAGCCGGGCTTGGCGAAGGGCACCTCGCGCTCGGCGGTGCCGCCGCGCAGCGACGCCGCGAGCTCCTTGCGCTGCTCGTCGCTCATCACGTCGAGCGTGACGTCGACGCGCGTGACGCCCTCGACCCGCTCGACCGCCTCGGTCACGTTCTTCGTGATCGTCTCGCGCATCGGGCAGCCGGAGACCGTCAGGTACACCGTGACAGCGACCGCCCCGTCCGCCCCGATCTCAACCGTCTTGACCATGCCGAGCTCAGTGATCGGTCGGTGGATCTCTGGGTCGTTCACCGTCGCCAGTGCCTCGCGCACCGCGTCATCCGTAACCATACGGAGATGGTACGGCGCCGGGTGCCGCCCCCGGAAAGGCCTAACGGCGGTCGGATTCGTCACTTCCGTGCGGGGCCTCCGGCGGGAATACCACGCGCCGGTCCTCCATCTCCTTGATCATGTCCTGCAGTTCCGAGCGGATCCAGTCGCGGGTGGCGACCTCGCCGAGGCCCATCCGCAGCGCGGCGATCTCCCGGGTGAGGTACTCGGTGTCGGCGATGGAGCGCTCGTTGGACTTGCGGTCCTGCTCCAGGTTGACCCGGTCGCGGTCGTCCTGCCGGTTCTGCGCGAGCAGGATCAGCGGGGCCGCGTAGGAGGCCTGGAGGGAGAGGGCCAGGGTCAGGAAGATGAACGGGTACTGGTCGAAGCGGAGCGAGGCCGGCGCGAAGATGTTCCAGACCACCCACAGGATGATCACCAGGGTCATCCAGACGATGAACCGTCCGGTGCCCAGGAAGCGGGCGATCTTCTCGGAGAAGCGGCCGAACGCCTCCGGGTCGTACTCGGGCAGCAGGCGCCGCCGGGGCGCGCGCGGCTGGTCGAGACGGGCGCGCGGGCCGCGCGGGACGGCGCTCGCCCCGGCCGTGCGCATGCGCTCGCGCTCCTCGGTGCGGTCAGCCATCCGTGCCCCCCTCGGCGCCGTGGAACTCCGCCTCGCGCCAGTCCTCGGGCAGCAGGTGGTCCAGGACGTCGTCGACGGTGACCGCGCCCAGCAGGGAGCCGCTGTCGTCCACGACGGGCGCGGCGACCATGTTGTACGCGGCGAGGAACGCGGTCACGGCGGGCAGCGGCGTCTCGGGGGAGAGCGGCGGCAGGTCGGCGTCCACGATCGAGGAGACCAGGGTGAACGGAGGGTCGCGCAGCAGCCGCTGGAAGTGCACCGTGCCCAGGTACTTGCCGGTCGGCGTCTCGTCGGGCGGCCGGCACACGTACACCTGCGCGGCGAGCGCGGGCGAGAGGTCCTGCTGGCGTACGCGCGCGAGGGCGTCGGCGACCGTGGCGTCCGGGCGCAGCACGATCGGCTCGGTGGTCATCAGACCGCCCGCGGTGCGCTCCTCGTACGACAGGAGCCTGCGCACGTCCGCCGCGTCGTCCGGCTGCATCAGGGTGAGCAGGCGCTCCTTGTCCTCCTCGGGCAGCTCGGAGAGCAGGTCGGCGGCGTCGTCGGGGTCCATCGCCTCCAGGACGTCGGCGGCCCGCTCGTCCTTCAGCTTGCCGAGGATCTCCACCTGGTCGTCGTCGGGCAGCTCCTCCATGACGTCCGCGAGCCGGTCGTCGTCGAGGGCGGCGGCCACCTCGCCGCGGCGCTTGGGGGAGAGGTGGTGCAGCACGTTGGCGAGGTCGGCGGGGCGCAGCTGCTCGAAGGTGGCGAGCAGGTTCTCGGCGCCCTGGCCGTGCTCCTCCAGCGAGAAGCCGGTGACGGCCGACCACTCGACGGTCAGGGTCTCGCCCTTGCGCCGCAGGGCGCCGCCCTTGCCGCGCCGTACGAAGACCTTGTCGATCTCCCAGTCGCGGCGGGCGGGGAGTTGCTGGATGGCCACGTCCAGGACCGTCACCTCTTCGCCGCTCTCGACGACGGTGACCCGGCGGTCCAGCAGTTCGCCCAGGACCAGGCGTTCGGTGGGGCGCTGCTCGAAGCGGCGCAGGTTGACCACCCCGGTGGTGATGACCTGGCCGGACTCGACGCCGGTGACCCGGGTCATCGGCAGGAAGATCAGCCGGCGGCCGGCCACCTCGACGACGATGCCGAGCAGCCGGGGCGGGCGGCGGCCGACGCGCAGGATGGCGACCAGATCACGCACCCGGCCCACCTGGTCGCCGTTGGGGTCGAAGACGGCGACGCCGGAGAGGTGCGAGACGAAGATCCGGGGGGCGCCTGCCGCCATGCTGAGCGCCTCCTCTGGGGCGTGATCCGACCCTGTCCTGGCCTGAAATGACGCTGAATATCTGATTCAGGCTAGCCGGTGCCCATCCGGTACGCCCTTGTGGGGGGTCCGTACGGCTCTCTGCCGGGCGGTGTGGACGGCCCGGGTAGGGTGCGGTCTGCCGACCCCGACTTCGCGCCCCCCACCTCGCGCGCTTCGACGAAAGGCTGTGTGCCGGTGACCACTCGCTCCCTGTCCGTACGGGCGCGCCGGGCCGCGCTGCCCGTGGCGCTCTGCGCGGGGCTCGCCACGGCCGTCACGGCGTGCTCCTCGGACCCGGACGAGGGGACCAACGGCGTCGGCAGGCTCTCCGCCCCCGAGATCGAGGGCAAGGCGCGCACGGCGGCGGACGGCGCCGACGCGGTGCACCTCAGCGGCACGCTGGTCAGCAAGAGCGGATCGTACAAGATCGACATGCGGCTGAAGAAGAACGGCGCCACCGGCACGGTCACCTCCAAGAACACCACGTTCGGGCTGCTGCGGGTGGGCGACGAGCTCTATCTGAAGGCCGACGCCGCGTTCTGGGCGCACCGGGACGACAAGCACGGCGGTTCGGGGAGCGCGTCGGCCGCGGGCAGGCAGCTCGACGACAAGTACGTCAAGGTGCCCTCGGGCGACCCCTCGTACCAGGAGCTGCGCGGTTTCACGGACAAGGGCGCGCTCCTGAAGGGCATGCTCGGGCTCCAGGGCGAGCTGTCCAAGGGTGACCGCTCCAAGGTCGGCGAGGTGGGCACCATCCGCGTCAAGGCGGGCAAGGACGGCGAGAACGGCACGCTCGACGTCTCGCTCCAGGGCACTCCCTACCCCTTGCGCTTCGAGCGGGCGGGCGGTGCGGGCGTGCTCGAACTGGGCGACTGGAACCAGGACTTCCCGCTGGCGGCGCCGGCGAAGGACGCGACGGTGGATTACGGGAGCAGACTCCCGAAGACGTAGGGCCGCGCCGCTGGGCACCTGGGGGCGCGGGGAACCGCGCGAGCAACCCACCACGGTCCGCAGACGCACGGCACGGCATCCGGCACCGCGCCGCTCAGCCCCGCTTGCGGCCCCGCCCGCGCTTCATCAGCAGCCGTGGCAGCGCCGCCGGGACGGGCTCACGCGTGGTGGCCGGGGTCTCCACGGGCGCCGCGGCCAGCGAGCCCGAGGGCATCTCCGTGCGGACCTCGGCCGGCGCCAGGCACAGCACCCGGCACTCCCGCGCCCAGCGGCCCGTCACCGCCTCGCCGTCCGGCGCGTTCAGCCGCTTGGCCTTCAGCTCGGCGGCCACCGCCGCCCACAGCTCGCTCCCCGGCGCCACCTCGCTCACCGCGGCCGTCCAGGCGACCAGGCGACCGCCCTTGTCCTTGCTGCGGACGGTGACCTCGGCGGTACCGCCGTCGGTCAGGCCCTCCAGCGGCTGCTCGCCGGGGCCACCGCCCACCACGTACGCCGCGCCCTCGTGCCACACGTGCCACAGGGCGCGGTCGGCGGTCCCGGTGCCCCGCACCCAGATCAGCCCGGACTTCTTGGTGGCCTCCTCGACGAGGGCCCGATCCAGCAGCGCAGGTGTCATGGGGGCCACTTTATGGGACGGCCCCGGTCCGGCCCACGGCGTTGTCCACAGCGTGGTCCGACAGTTCCGAAAATATGTTTAGCGCCTTACCCTCGTGCCGTGCCCCGCTCCGCGCCCGCTTCCGCGCCCACCCCCGCGAC
>NZ_JBJHPC010000532.1:0-4930 GCF_045257485.1 Streptomyces sp. YS-3
GCCCCACACCGTCGCGCCCGCACCCCTCCAAGCCGGCCCCGAGCGAGCCCAGCTCGCCCAGGCCGCTGCCGTCGAAGCAGGCGAGCACCTTCGAGGACGCGGGCACCGCGCCCCTGACGGCCACCGCGGGCTCCTCCTTCGCCGGGCAGCCCACGGCACGGGTCAAGGACCAGTTCGGCCGGCCGATGGGCAAGGCCACCGTGCGCTTCCAGGTCGTCGGCACCACCGAAGCCCGCTTCCCGGGCGGCGCCAATCAGGTCACGGTCACCACCGGCGCCGACGGCCGCGCCACCGCGCCCGCTCTGGTAGCGGGCGAGCAGAGCGGCACCTTCACCGTCCAGGCCACCGTCGTCGGCGCCTCCCTGCCCGAGATCAAGTGGACCGCCACCGTCAACGCCCGCCAGGCGGACGCCCTCGCGCGCACCGACACCAAGGAGCTGACGGCCGCCCCCGGCGCGGAGTTCGCCGACTCCGTGGAGGTCAAGGCCACGTACAAGGGAGCCGTCGTCCCCGGGATCGCCGTCGCCGCCGCGATGATCGTCACGCCGGACGCGCCCGCCGCCGGCACCCCGGCCGCCGATGCCAGGACCAACGACAAGGGCCCCTACTTCAAGGACGAGAAGGGCAACCCCATCCGGTCCCTCAAGGACCTGAAGACCGACGCCAAGGGCGTGCTGCGGCTCCCCAAGATCTACGCGGACGGCCAGACCGGGACCTTTGTGCTCCGCCTCACCACCCCCGGCGGCGCCACCCTCGACATCCAGCTCAAGGTCGCCTGACCACCCCACCTCCCGCGGCCTCCCGCCGCCGTTCCTCGTACCGCCCCCGCTGCCGCCCGTGCAGCGGGGGCGGTCCCGCGTGTTCTCATCTCACCCCCGCGTTGCTACCGTGCCCCAACCCTGACGCCCCATCAGCTCCGGGAGGCCGAGCATGCGCGCCCTCGTCGCCGCGGCCATCGGACTCGCCGCCGCCCTCGCCATCGTCCTGACCGTCTCGGCGATCGGCGGCCCCGAGGGCACCACCTCGCCCAAGCCGCTGCTCACCACCGTCCCCACCGCCCCCGGCGCCGTCCCGCCCGGGAAGCCGTAGCAGAAGCAGCCGTAGCAGAAGCAGAGCCGTAGCAGAAGTAGAGGAGAGCCGGCCGCATGCGACGCAAAGCCAGCCTGATCCTGCTCGCCCTCGCCGTCTTCTTCGCGGCCCTCTCACCGCTGCTGCGCTGGTATGCCTTCCCCCGGCTCGCCAAGGTCCCGCCCAGCCAGTACCAGGAGACGGTCCTGGAGGCCAGGAACGCCACCCTCATCGACTACAAGCAGCTCAAGTCCGTGACGGTCCCCAAGGTGACCATCGTGCAGACCCTCAAGGGCAACGTCGAGGAGTCCCGGAAGATCGAGAAGACCGCGGGCAAGGACGTCGTCGTGTGGGACTCGCTGTCGTATGTCCTCGACGACAAGGGCCAGTTCGTCTCCCGCATCCCCGAACGCTATGTCTTCGACGCCCACACCCAGGCCCCCGTCCACGCCACCGGCGAAATGGTCGACGGCGACCCGGTCAAGCGCGAGGGCCTGGAGTTCAAATGGCCCTTCCTCACCGAGAAGCGGGACTACGAGTACTTCGACGCCCAGACCCGCACCACCAACCCCATCCACTACAAGGGGACGGTCACCTTCCATGGCCTGAAGGTCTACTACTTCGAGCAGACCGTCCCCTGGACCCAGGTCCCCTTCCCCAAGGCGATGCCCCTCGGAGTCACCCCTGAGATCGCCCAGCAGACCGGGCTGACCCGGTGGTACTCCACCAAGAGGATGTTCTGGATCGACCCCGTGACCGGCGGACCGGTCAACGGCGAGGAGATCCATCAGGAGGAGCTCCGCAACGCCACGGCTCTGTTCGGCCAAGACAAGATCACCGCCTTCTCCGGTCATGTGAAGATGCGCGAGGACTACGTCGACCACACGGTCGCCCTGATCAAGAAGAACCGCACGCTGATCCTGCTGCTCACCTCCTATCTCCCCTGGGGCTTCGCCGGACTCGGCGCCGCACTGCTCGCCCTCTCCCTGTGGCTGGAGGCCCGCAGCCGCCGCCCCGCCGTCCCGGCCCCGACGGCCCCCGCAGAGCCCGAGCCGGTCGGGGCGTGACCTCGGCGCCCGGCGCCGGGCGGTTGCCTCGGCAGAGCGGCCCGCGTTCGCGCGGGTCAGCGCGGGTCAGCGCTTGAGCCGGGCGTTGGTGTGGCGCGTCGGCCGGGCCTGCGAGGGATCCTCCGGCCAGGGGTGCTTGGGATAGCGCCCGCGCAGCTCGGCGCGGACCGCCCGGTACCCCTCCCGCCAGAAGTTCGCCAGGTCCGCGGTGACGGCGGCGGGCCGGCCCGCCGGGGACAGCAGATGTATGAGCACCGGCACCCCGGCGACCTCCGGCGTCCCCTCCAGCCCGAACATCTCCTGGAGCTTCACCGCGAGCACCGGCTGAGCGCCCCCGTACTCCACCCTGATCCGCGACCCGCTCGGCACCTCGATGCGCTCCGGGGCCAGCTCGTCCAGGTGCGCCGCCTCGCCGCCCGCCCACGGCAGCAGCCGTGTCAGCGCCTGCCCCGCGTCCAGCCGCCCCAGATCCGCCCGGCGGCGCGCCCGGGACAGCTCCGGCTCCAGCCACTCCTCGGCCCGCGCGAGCAGCGCCCCGTCCGACACCTCCGGCCACGGCTCGCCCAGCGTCCGGTGCAGGAACGCCAACCGCTCCCGCAGCCCCGCGGCCTCCCGGGACCACCGCAGCAGCCCGGTGCCCTCCCTGCCCAGCCCGTCCAGGAGGGCCTGTCGCACCAGAGCCGGGTCGGGCTGCTTCAACGGCCGCGCCGACAGCTCCACCGCGCCCAGCCGCGCCACCTGACGGGCGACCACGTCGCCGTCCTCCCAGCGCACCTCCTCACCCTCGGCCCCCAGCGGCCCGGCCGCCAGGCGCGCGATGCCCTCGTCCACGACGGCGGCCAGCCGCACCCGCGCCGAGGCGGCCTGCACCGGTCGGTCCGCCACGGCCACCGCGAGCCAGTCCGCACTGCGCAGCCCGGACCCCCGGCCCAGCTCGGCCCGGGTGCCGGACACCATCAGGAACGAGCCCTCACCCCGCGCCCGGGCCACCCGCTCCGGAAACGCCAGCGCGGTGATCAGCCCGGCGACGGCATCGTCCGACCGCGCCCCCATGCAGGACCCCGCGCCCGACCCGGGCGTGAGCCCTGGTCCCGGCCCCGCCGGGCTCCCGGAGCCGGAGCCACCGGGCGACGGGGGCACCGGACCCGCGCCCGTCACCGCCGACGTCAGCCGCCGTACCTCCTGGCGCCAGCGCGCCCCGTATCCGTCGCCGCCCCGGCGGGCCGTGCGCCACGCCGCCGCCAGGTCGTCCCCGTACTCCCTCGGAGGCTCCTCGCTCAGCAGCGCCACCACCTCGGCCGCCCGGCGCGCGCCCACCTCGGCCGTGCCGTCGAGGAGCGCGCGGGCCAGCCGTGGGTGCACCCCGAGCCCGGCCATCCGTACGCCCCTTTCGGTGGCCCGGCCGTCCGCGTCCAGCGCGCCGATCGCGGTCAGGACGGAACGGGCCGCCGCCATCGCCCCGGCCGGCGGGGCGTCGAGCAGTGCCAGCCCCTCGGCGCTCGGATCGCCCCAGCACGCCACCCGTAGGGCGAAGGACGCCAGGTCCGCGATCTTGATCTCGGGGGAGGGGAAGCGCGGGCGCCGGGCGTCGTCGGCCGGCGCCCAGCACCGGTACACCGTGCCGAACGCCTCCCGGCCCGCGCGGCCCAGTCGCTGGGTCGCCCCGGCGTCCGACACCGACACGGTCGCCAGCGACCCGAGTCCCCGGGCGTGGTCCACACGCGGTTCGCGGGCCAGCCCCGAGTCGACCACGATCCGCACCCCGGGCACGGTCAGACTGGACTCGGCCACGGAGGTCGCCAGGACCACCCGCCGCCGTCCCTCGCCGCCGCGCAGCACCGCGTCCTGGACCGCCGCCGGGGCCCGCCCGTGCAACTGGAGGACGTCCGCGTCCACCCCGTCCAGCATCCCGGCCGTCCGGGCGATCTCGCCGGTGCCCGGCAGGAAGCAGAGCACATCGCCCTCGTGCTCCTCCAGGGCCAGCCGGACCGTCGCCGCGACATGACGCAGCAGCTGGGGGTCCACCCAGGTGCCGTGGGGCGGGCGGATCCCGGCGGGCGGCGGGGCGTAGTGGACCGCCGCCCCGTGGCCCTGTCCCGTACTGCGCACCACCGGGGCGGGCTCCGAGCCATCGGCCATGGCCAGAAGGTGTGCCCAGGCCTCCGCGTCGCTGGTGGCGGACGCGGCGATCAGCCGGAGCTCCGGGCGCAGGGCGGCCCGTACGTCCACGAGGAAGGCGATCGCGGTGTCCGCGTCGAGATGGCGCTCGTGGCACTCGTCGAGCAGCACCACGTCCACCCCCGCGAGCTCCGGGTCGCGCTGCAGCCGTTGCAGCAGGACGCCGGTGGTCACCACTTCGACGACCGTGCCGGGGCCGGTGCGGCGCTCCCCGCGCACCGAGAACCCGACCGCGTCGCCGACCTCCTGGCCGAGCAGCCAGGCCATCCGGCGGGCGGCGGCACGGACCGCCATCCGCCGCGGCTCGGCCACCAGCACCCGCCGCCGCGGGCCGGCCCCGGTCAGCCCGGCCAGCGCCAGCGGCACCAGCGTGGTCTTGCCGGTGCCCGGGGGCGCGGACAGGACCGCCGTGCCGCGCCCGTCGAGTGCGCTCAGCAGCTCGGGCACGGCATGGCGAACGGGAAGACGCTCGATCGCGTCGGTTCGGATCACGACCACAGTTTCGTACGTCCCGGCCCGGACCGGTTTCCGATCGTCCACAGACCAGCTGGTTTGTATGACTAGTCCCGGCGCGTCACCGGCAACCTCGCCGCCCCGCCGCCGAACCGGCTCCCGCC
>NZ_JBJHPC010000533.1:0-4927 GCF_045257485.1 Streptomyces sp. YS-3
ACCCGGCCCCGCTCCGCCGCCCGGCGGGCGAGCGTGCGCGCGTGATCGAGGCCGCGGCTGTACTCGACCTCCAGCTCCGCGCCTCCCTCACGCAGCAGCCGGGCCAGCGGGATCAGGGCGGCGGCGCCCTGTGACCCGCCCGCGGTGGGGTTGACGACGGCCGTGAACTGTCGCATGGCTACGCTCCGATGGGCGACGACGGTGTGCTTGCGGGCGGGGGAGTGGGGTGCTGCGCGCCTCAGTGCGCGGGCAGCGGCGGCAGCAGGATGCCGGGGTTGAGGATGCCGGCCGGGTCCAGCCGGTCCTTGACCGCGTGCAGCACCTCGACGCCGAGCGGGCCGATCTCTCGCGCGTACCAGTCGCGGTGGTCGGTGCCGACGCCGTGGTGGTGGCTGATGGTGCCGCCCGCGCCGAGGATGGCGTCGTTAGCCGCCCGCTTGGCCGGGGCCCAGTGCGCCACCGCGTCGGCGCCCTGGGCGCTGACCACCGTGAAGTACAGCGAGGCGCCCGCCGGGTAGACGTGCGAGACGTGGCACATCACCAGCGGCGGGGTGCCCGCCTCGGTGAGGGTGTGGGTGAGGGCGGTGCGCACGGCCTCGTACAGGGCCGGGATGTCGGACCAGAACGCGGCCGTCTCCAGCGTCTCGGCGAAGGCGCCCGCGTCCAGGAGCGCGTCGCGCAGATAGGGCGCGTTGTAGCGGCCGTGGGCCCAGCCGGTGCCGGGGTCCTCGCCGAGCGCTTCGCCCCCCGCCGCGCTCAGGGCCGTGTGCGCGCGCGCCCTGCGGTGGGCGACCTCCTCGGCGGTCCCCTCGTATCCGACGACGGCCAGGCAGCCCGCGTCGGAGGAGAGGCCGCTACCGATGGCGTCCGGCTTGGCCAGCCCGATCATGGTCTCGGTCTCGTCGGAGAGCCGCAGCACGGTGGGCAGCGGCCCGTCCTGGGCGAGGGTGCGCAGGGCGGCCTGCCCCTCGGCGAAGGACGCGAAGCGCCAGCCCTCGTAGACCTTGGTCGCGGCCGTGGGGTGGATGCGTACCGTCACCGAGGTGATGACGCCGAACGCCCCCTCGGAGCCCAGGACGAGCTGGCGCAGATCCGGTCCGGCGGCCGAGCGCGGGGCCCGGCCGAGGTCCAGGGTGCCGCGCGGGGTGGCGACCTGAAGGGCCGTCACCATGTCGTCGAAGCGTCCGAAACCCGCCGAGGCCTGGCCGCTGGAGCGGGCGGCGGCGAACCCGCCGACCGTCGCCCACTCGAAGGACTGGGGGAAGTGGCCCAGCGTGTAGCCCCGTTCGCCGAGCAGCGCCTCCACCTCGGGGCCGCGCAGACCGGGTTGCAGGGTGGCGGTGCGCGAGACCTCGTCGAGGGCGAGCAGGCGGTTCATCCGGCGCAGGTCGAGCGCGACGAAGGCAGGCTTTTCAGCCGTGCCGTCGGTGCCGTCGGGAGCCTGGGGAGCCAGTCCGCCGACGACGGAGGTGCCGCCGCCGAAGGGGACGACGGCCACGCGGTGCTCGGTGCAGGCCGCGAGGACGGCCAGGACCTCGTCGTGACCGGCGGGCAGCACCACGGCGTCCGGCGCGTCGGTGACCTCGCCGGAGCGGATGCGCAGCAGGTCGGGGGTGGACTTGCCCCGGGTGTGGCGCACCCGGGTCTCGTCGTCACCGCGGACGTGCGCCTCGCCGACCGCCGCCTCCAGGGCGGCGCGGGCCGCGTCGGTCAGCCGGGAGGGGGCGGGCGCGACGGCCGCCAGCTCCTTCGCCGGGGCGTCCGCCGGGCGCACGCCCAGCAGGTCCCGCAGCAGCCCCGTCACCTCGCCGGGCAGTGGTGCCGCCTTGGCCGGATCGCCCCAGCCGCTCCACAGCATGTCCACCGAACCCACCTGATCACCCGCTTCGTCGCGCAGTCGTTCCGGTCCCACGGCGTGGGGGGCGGCTTGCCGTCGCCCGTTCCGTCGTTACACTGTGACAGATGAAGCCCATTCGTCACAACCGTCGGGACGACGAGGCGGTGCTCGACGCCGCCCGGGACTGCGTTCTCGCCGTCGGCGTCCGCCGGACGACCCTCACCGACGTCGCCCGCCGGGCCGGGGTGTCCCGGATGACCCTCTACCGGCGCTGGCCCGATGTGCGCACCCTGGTGGGCGACGTCATGACACGGGAGTGGGTGTCCGTCACCGTCGGGGACACCCCGCGCACCGACACCAGCCGCCCCGTGCGCGAGCAACTGGTCGAGGGACTCGTGACGGGGCTGCGCGCCTTCCGGGCCCACCCCCTGCTCCGCAAGATCCTCGACGTCGACCCGGAACTGCTGCTGCCGTACCTCTTCGACCGGCGCGGCGCCAGCCAGGACGCGCTGCTCGCCTTCGTCCAGGAGGCGCTCGAACAGGGGCACGCCGACGGATCCGTCCGCGCGGACCACCCGCCGCGCCAGGCCCGGTCCCTCTTCCTGGTGATCCAGTCCTTCGCGCTCTCGCTCCAGACCATGACCGACGCGGCGGACCCCGGCCTCGCCGACGAAGCGTTCTACGACGAGCTCCGGCACATCCTCGAGAGGACCCTCGCCCCATGAGCCGTACCGAACCCCGCTCGGAATCCTTCTCCCTCACCGCCGCCCGCCGCTCCCGCGACCTGGACCGGCTCGCCGCCGGGACGACCGTGGACGTGCTGGTCGTCGGCCTCGGCGCGACCGGCGCGGGAGCCGCCCTCGACGCCGCCTCGCGCGGTCTGTCGGTCGCCGCGATCGACGCGTACGACCTGGCGTTCGGCACCTCCCGCTGGAGCTCCAAACTCATCCACGGCGGACTGCGCTACCTCGCCTCCGGGCAGCTCGGCGTCGCCCACGAGAGCGCGGTGGAGCGTGGGGTGCTGATGGAGCGCACCGCCCCCCATCTGGTGCGCGCGCAGCCGTTCGTGCTGCCGCTCACCTCGCTGACCTCGCGGCGCAACGCCGCGCTCGCCCAGGCCGGGCTGCGCGCCGGCGACCTGCTGCGCGTCTCGGCGGGCACCGCACGGCGCACCCTGCCCGGCCCGCGCCGCCTGTCGGCCGTCGAGACCCTGCGCTCCGCGCCCGGACTGCGCCCGCACGGCCTGTACGGCGGACTGCTCTCCTGGGACGGCCAACTGGCCGACGACGCCCGCCTGGTGACCGCCATCGCCCGCACCGCCGCAGGCCACGGCGCCCGCGTCCTCACCCGCACCCGCGCCCTGTCCATCACCGGCTCCGGCGCCCTCGTACGCGACGAACTGACCGGCCAGGAGCTCACCATCCGGGCCCGGGCGGTCGTCAACGCCACCGGCGTCTGGGCGGACCAGCTGGTCGACGGCGTCAAGCTGCGCCCCTCGCGCGGCACCCATCTGGTGCTGCGCGGCACCACCCTGCCCGGTCTGACCGCCGGACTGCACATCCCCGTCCCCGGCGAGAGCAGCCGTTTCGTGCTGGTCCTGCCGCAGGGCGACGGCCGGGTGTACGTGGGGCTCACCGACGAGCCCGTCGACGGACCGGTCCAGGACGAGCCCACACCGCCCGAGTCCGACATCGGCTTCCTGCTCGACATCCTCAACACGGCCCTGGACACCCCGGTCCACCGCGACGACGTGGTGGGCGCCTTCGCCGGGCTGCGCCCCCTCCTGGACGACGCACCGGGCGACGAGGGCAGCCGCACCTCCGACATCTCCCGGCGGCACGCGGTACTGACGTCGAGCGAGGGCGTCGTGACCATCGTTGGTGGCAAGCTGACCACCTACCGGCGTATGGCCCAGGACGCCCTCGACGCCGCGCTGGCGGCCCGGGGCATGGAGGCCGCGCCCTGCCGAACCGCCCGGCTGCCCCTGGTGGGCGCCGGGGCTCCGGCGGAGCTCGCCGCCCTGCCGGTACCGCGCAGACTGCTGACCCGGTACGGCACCGAGGCCGCCGCCCTGCACGCGCTCGGCGAGGCCGACCCCCGGATGCGGGAGCCGGTGGCGGACGGGGTCGAGAC
This sequence comes from Streptomyces sp. YS-3, assembly GCF_045257485.1. Classification (NCBI taxonomy): domain Bacteria; kingdom Bacillati; phylum Actinomycetota; class Actinomycetes; order Kitasatosporales; family Streptomycetaceae; genus Streptomyces; species Streptomyces sp. YS-3. The sequence goes on from NZ_JBJHPC010000533.1 coordinate 3,971, forward strand.
GACCCGGGCCGAACTGTGGTGGGCCGTCCGGCACGAGGGCGCGCTCGACGAGTCCGACCTCCTGGACCGGCGCACCCGTGTCGGCCTGGTCGCCGCCGACCGCGCCGCCGCCCTCGACGCGGCACGGGAGACGCTGGACGCGGCGGCGCACGAGCCCGCCTGAAGCCCCCACCAGGCCCCCGCTCCTCGCACGGGCGGTCCTGGGGGCCGGATGGAGCAGCGCGAAGGCGACCGGCGGTCCGGCGTCTGATGCTGGGTCAGGGGAGACGGGCGAGCCGGACCCGGCCGCCGCCATGCCTTCAGGAGGTACCCACGTGCTCGCACACCTGCCCGGACGCCGTGCCCGGCTGCCGCTGGCCGTCGCCGCTCTCCTCGCCGCCGCGTCGGCCGGCGCACTCGTCCAGCCCGCGCAAGCCGCCCAGACACCCCCCGCGCCGCACGACCGTACGCTCCAACGGGACCTCGACCGGCTCGTGGGCGCGGTCGGCGGCCCGCCCGGGGCCATCGCGGTCCTCACCCGTGACAACCGCGCCGAGGTCTACCGGGCCGGGGTCGCCGACATCCGGACCGGCCGGCCGCCCCGCCCCACCGACCACATGCGGATCGCCAGTATCGCCAAGGCGTACAGCGGGGCCGTGGCCCTGCGCCTCGTCGACCAGGGCCGGCTGAGCCTGGGAACCACCCTCGGCAGCCGCCTCCCGCACCTGCCCGCCGCCTGGCACAAAGTCACCCTGCGCCAACTGCTCCAGCACACCAGCGGACTCCCCGACTTCACCGCCTCCCCCGAATTCCGCGAGATCCTCACCGAGGACCCCCACCACGTCTTCGACTCGCGTCGGCTGCTGGAGTTCGCCGCCGACGCGAGTCGAAGACGTGGTGGGGGTCCTCGGTGAGGATCTCGCGGAATTCGGGGGAGGCGGTGAAGTCGGGGAGTCCGCTGGTGTGCTGGAGCAGTTG